>DAOWMR010000242.1 GCA_030642995.1 Spirochaetales bacterium | reverse complement strand
GGACCTGCGCCTGTGGTGTCGCAGGTGGCGTGAACTCACACCCGGTGAGCGTTCCGGCAAGAACGCCGACGACCGCGACAGCAGTGATTAGGACAACACGTTTCATGGTGAACCACCTCATAGATCGCTCGGATCAAGAACCGGTACAATCCGGCTCTCGTAGATGACGAGTGCCTCATCGTACGCAGTGAGAAATCCCTGGTAGGTCGTATCTGCCGGGATATCAAAATACTCGAGAGAGAGCAGGAGATACATGCGGCCGAGGACGTACCGCCGCAGTGAGAGGCCGGAGAGTGCGTAGAATCGCATAGTGTTGAAGTAGTCGGCGGTCTGCGCGCGGATCGGGACGAGTTCGTTCTCAAAGAAGGTTTGTCGCGCATCGCCTTCAAGGGTCTCAAGTTTCGTGTTTGCCGCGTCCAGAAGCGCCTTGTACTCCTCGTAGAGCGGAATGAGAATCTCAATCTGATCGGCAAACTCGGCAAGGCGTCGAGTGTGCCCGATTACGGCCCGCTCCGGATTTCGGAGCAACTCACCCATGCGTTCGTCATTGTACGCGCTGAAATCGAACGCGCGTTTGAGGGCGTCAAACGGTTCTCCCGGCCGCTCACCGGGAACTACCTCAACCCCCTGCCCTCCGACAAGTTGCACGACTCCGCCGCCCGCGGAAACGTCCACCTTGCCCTCTTCCACAACAAAGACCGTTGCCCCATCGGCGGCGACGTAAGCGGTGAACTCGGTGCCCCGGACGCCCGCGACAGCGGTGGGCACACCAACAACCGGTTCACGTCGACCGACAATGGTGCTGAACTTGAATCGCACGGAGCCGAGTGCAACGCTCATCACCGTCTGTGGCTCCCCGCCCGACTGAATCACCTGGATCTGGTAGATGGTGTCACGCGCAATTGAGACGGTACCGCCGTCGGCAAGCTCGAGCTCGGCTTCGCCGAACCGGGTGGTAATGACGCTGTCCCCGGCATGGAGCTCATCGCCGAAATCGGCAAGGATCGCCACACGACCGGGCCGCTTGATCTCCACTTCGGGATAGTCAACGTACACGATCTCCGCGTCCTGTGCGAAGGCCGCCCCACCACACAACGCAAGAGCCAACAGAATGAGTATGATCCGTTTCATCAGCGTACCCTCGCAATCCCGAAGATCACGGGAAGTCGGCCGATCCGGTCACCGAGCAGGATCAGCATCTGACCGGCCGAGGAATCGACAACGACCCACCCGGCATCTTCCGGGAAGTAGCCGGCCGGCGAAAAGAAACTCTCCATGTCAAAGGTGTCGGCTATGCGCGGATAGTCGGCGGGTCCGGCGGGTTCCACCGCAAAGCCTACCGGCGCAATTTCAAACCCCGCTTTTCGGAGTCCACTCCACATCAGGTCGATATCGGTCGACCGGACCAGGAGTTCGGCGTCGAAAAAGAAGGGCACGTGGCTCTGATTCACCAGGGCCTCAACCGACCCGTCGTTGATCAGCTCTATCACCTCAGCAACCCGGCCTTCGTTCTGTGACGGCGGGGCCGTCACACAGGCCCCGAGCAGCAAAACGACCAAAGCCGTCGCCGCCAAATATCGTGTTTTCATGGGCTCCCCCACGTTGATGGTACAGCGCTCGTTGATCATTTTCAATCGATCGAGTGACGTGGTAGTCTCCCGTTCATGCTGGACAGGCGCCGGGTCACCGGCGAAGCGGTGCTCGTTGTCGTGACGATCATTTGGGGGGCCACCTTCTCAGTGACGCGCGGCGGTCTTCAGTTCATCTCGCCGCTGCTTCTCATTGCGATCCGGTTCATCGGATCGGCTCTCATTGTTGCGCCGGTCCTTGCGCTCCTTGGCCACAAGTTCTGGAAAGCGCTCCTGCCCGGCGTTGTCCTCGGTCTCTTTCTGGCCGCCGCCTACAGCCTGCAAACCGTTGGTCTGCAATACACAACAGCGGCTCGATCGGCATTTGTCACCTATCTTTTCGCCGTGTTCGTCCCGCCGCTACAACGCCTGATCACGGATCGGCGGCTGTCGGTCGGCAATTTGGTCGGTCTCGCAATCGTTTTGATAGGAACGGCGATTCTTACCCAACCGTGGAAAGCAGGAGGGTGGAACAAAGGAGACATGCTGACCCTCGGCGCGGCAGTGACGCTCGCCTTTTTCGTGGTGCTCGTGGACAAGTTCTCACGTCGGCACAACCCGATACTGTTCGTACCAGGCGAGTTTGCGGTTGCGGGTCTTGTGGCCGGCGCAGCGGCCCTCGTGGCCGGCGCCACAGGAATTGAACCGATGCGATTCGTCCCGACCCAGGAACTCCTGATGGCCATCGCTTTTCTTGCGGTCATCGGTACCGTGGGGGCACTCGGAATCCAGACGGTAGTGCAGGCACGAACCACACCCATTCGGGCCACGACGATCTACGCACTCGAGCCGGTGTTCGCGGCATTCTTCGGACGGGTGATTCTGGCTGAGAGAATGGAATCGATTGAGATTCTCGGGGCGAGCGTCATTGTGGTCGGGGTCCTCACCTCACAGCTCTGGGAATTCCTCAGCGCTTCAGTCCGCTCCCGGTCAGGATAATCATAATCCGCTCGCTCGTTCCAAACCGGCCGGAAACATCCAGAAACTCGGCGGCCGCTACAGCCACGCCCGATGTTGACTCCACATAGATACCATGTTCGGCGAGCGTTCTCTGAGCGGTGATCACGGCCGGAGCCTCAACGGACACCGCCTCACCGCCGCTTTCCTGAAGCGCCTCCACAATCTCATGGAGGCGGGCCGGATGCGCCGTCGCTATGCCCGGGGCGATCCGGGCGGCCAGACGAGCGGGTCGCGTCGACGTCCGGACGTGACGGACGGAGCGAGCTTCGGCGGCACGCGATTCGCCGAGCGATATTGCCACACCCCGGTGTCGGAACTCCCGCGTGATTGGATCCATGCCGGCGAGCTGCGCGGCGATCAGCCGGGGAACCGCCCCCCGGCGTTTGAAGCCGTGGTAGAGGCCGAGGAGGAGGGTGCCGTTGCCCACGGGGAGGATGATAGTATCGGGAACGGACCCCGAGTCGATCAGTTCATCGGCGAGCCGTGCGGTGCCCGCGTAGAAGAGCGGGTTGTAGATGTGGGAGGCGTAGTAGAGTTCGCCGGCCATTTTCCGGGCAAGCTCGGTTGCTTGGTGGCGCGGGCCGGGAACCCGGAGGAACGGGGCGCCGGTCATGCTGATTTGGGTCACTACGGGCCCACGGGCGCTTCTCGGGATCACAATGGTGCACGCCATCCCGGCGGCGGCGGCGTAGGTGGCGAGAGCGGCGCCGGCGTTTCCCGACGAATCTTCCACAACGGCGCCCACCCCGAGGTGCTTGAGCGCACTCACCATCATCTGAGCGCCGCGATCCTTGAAGGAGCCCGACGGCTGACGAAACTCCAGCTTGCAGTCGTACTCTCGACCGGCCAACCGGATGGGGATGAGCGGCGTGGACGACTCCCCAATCGACACGAGAGGAAATTCGATTTCAGAAAGTGCATCGATTGTCGGATGGAGGACGAAGGGGGTGTCGTCATCAGCGCGCCAGACCAGGCCGTCCGCGGGGTACCGGTTTCCGGCTGCGTCAAAGAACCAGAGGGGCGCGCTCACCTGCACCTCACTTGCGACCGCCCCGGGATCGATTTGCGCCAGGTGGCAATGGCGATCCCGGTGAACACGGTTGCCATTCCGACGATGACGATCAGGGAGACCTGCTCGTGCAGGAAGATTGCCCCGATGACAACGGTCACCACGGGCACGAGATATTCTGTCTGAGTGGCTTTGGAAGGTCCGAAGTGGACGACGAGGAACGAGTAGAGAAGAAAGCCGAAGAGGGCGCCCGGTAGTACCGCGTAGATGACGGCAATAACCCCGGTCCACTGAACCCGACTGAGATCAAAACCGTCCACAATCCACGCCAGGGGGATGGCAACGAGGGCGGCGGCCACCAATCGAACTGCCGTAATGTCCAGGCTCTCCGCATTCGAGAGATACTTGCGCACGTGGACAATCCCGAAGCCGTTTGCCGCCACACCGAAGAGCACCAGGGCGAAACCCTCCCAGTGCGTCTCACCGAGCCCGGTTTCCCCCGTAGCCAAAAGCAGTCCCACGCCGGCAAACGATACAAGCGCCCCAATAACCTTTCTCGCCGTCATCCGATCATCGGGGAGCCGGAAGTGGGCGTAGATCATGGCGGAAATGGGTGTGAGGGTGATGAAGAGCGCCGTCACACCACTGGACTGATACTGCAACGCCGTCACGAAAGTGAGCATGGGCGCCGCCGTTGCGAATAGTCCGACAATCGAACCGTGAATCCAGATCGATCGGCCCCGAGGGAGTCGATGATAGCGCAGCCAGGTCCACAGCAGCGCAAGACCCGCGGCAATCGGTAAGCGAAGGGCAACGTATGTGAAGGGATGGAATTGCCCAAGGCTGAATCGGCTGACCACAAGGGTGGTGCCGAAAAAGAAGCTCAAGAGCAGGACGGCTGGGAGATGAGATCGACGGAAGATGCTTGCCACGATATGTAATGTACACGAAGCGACAGTGGGGCGAACACACGTCTCGGCTCTCGCCGGGAACTTGATCCGGGCGGCCCGGATCGGGAAACTGAATGCACCCCGGCTCTTCGCAGTCAGCTTGAACGTCGCCGGAAATGCGTTGAGCACACAAACTGGAAATGGTACGCACGATGAATATGGACCAGTTTCGGCAGGAGTACGACACCCATCAACGAATTCATGTCTCCGACGCCCTTTCCGAACGGGAAGAGACTGAGACCGCGGTCCGGTATCTGTGGCACGGCGAAAAGGCAGGGACGGTGCTCTTCAGCCGTCTCTCCGTCGATAGTGCAGACGCAGAGATTCACAGATAGAAGGATCGATTTCAAGAACTTGGCTACACGGTGGAATGGAAACACTTCAGCCATGACACCCCGCCGGATCTGAAGGAGCGCCTGCGCTTGCACGAGTTCCAGGAGGAACCGGCGGAGGCCGTGATGGTTTTGGAAATCCAGCAAGCTCCGGTGAATTTAGTCCAGCCGGTGAGCCACGATATCCGCAAGGCAACCACTCGTGAAGAGTTCGCACGAGCCGACGAAATCTGCAAGGC
>DAOWMR010000441.1 GCA_030642995.1 Spirochaetales bacterium | reverse complement strand
GAGTATCTCGATGTGGGAGAAGGCGCTCACAATCAGTAGACTGAAGGCGAAAAACACAGGCAGTGAGGAGCATACGTGAAGAAGAAGGGACTCGGTGCGAGACTCAGGGCGCTGTTTGCCGGGGGTCTGGGCAGTGAGGAATCATTCGAGGAGCTCGAGGATCTCCTCATTGAGAGCGACATAGGCGTTCAGGCAACAATGGCAATCTCCGACAGACTTCGGGAACGAAGTAGATCGGAACGCGTGACCTCCCAGGATGAGCTCACCGATCTCTTGCGGGATGAGCTCACCGGCATGGTCAAGGCGAAGCCGGTCATCCTGGAACCGGATCGCTTGAACGTTATCCTGCTGCTCGGAATCAACGGCGTTGGAAAAACCACAACGCTCGCAAAGCTCGCAACCCATTTTCGAACCACCGGTCAGGCTGACGGTATCGTCATGGCTGCAGGTGATACTTTTCGGGCGGCGGCGGTGGAGCAGCTGACAATCCATGCCGAGCGTCTCGGGGTGCGCATCGTGTCACAGGGCGCCGGTGCGGATGCCGGCGCCGTCATATACGATGCCATAGAGAGCGCCCGCACGCGCGGAGAGCAACTTGTGCTCGCGGACACCGCAGGACGAATGCACACGAGAGCGAACCTCGTCGCCGAGCTTTCAAAGATTGACCGTATCGTGGCTGGACGGGCCCCCGACGCCGCCTATCACCGGCTGCTGGTCATCGACGCCACGACCGGGCAGAACGGCTTGCGTCAGGCCGAGACCTTCAGCGAGGCCGTCGATCTCTCCGGTGTTGTTCTGGCCAAGTACGACTCTACCGCCAAAGGCGGGATACTCGTTCCCATCGCGCGTGACCTCGGAATCCCGGCATCGTTTGTCGGGACCGGTGAGAGGTACGACGACCTTCGCGAGTTCAATCCAGACACTTACGTACGGGAGCTGTTGGGAATCGAATGAGGATGACGGTCAAGACAGCCCTGGCAGCATCAATGGTTCTCGCAGTCTTCTTCGTTGCGATCCCGACCCATTCAGGAGAGCTCTATCGGTCCAACGCGGTCGGTATCCAGGGACCACGAATTGACCCGGACGACGCGAATCAGCATGATCCGGATCAGCCCGACTATGTCCTGGAGGTCTCCTTCATCGACGGCACGGAGATTCGTCGTCTCCTGAACGCCGGAATCGAGATCCACCGGGTGGAGGTGGTTCGCGAAGGCACGATGACTTCCGAAGAGACATTCCAGGACGGCGTCCTGGAGAGTAGAACGGTGCGGAGAGACGACGGGGCGTTGCTCCACGAGACCCGCTATTCGAGCGGCGCAATCACCGAACGCTGGGAGTATCACTACGAAGAGTCACTGCTCACCAGCCGCGACGTTTTTGGCCCGGCGGACGAGTTGCTCTATCGGGAATCATACTCGTACTGGCGCGACGGCACCCTCAGGTCGATGGTGAAAGAAGAGCAATCGGAAATTCGGACTGAGTATCGATATCGAGATGGGCGACTTGAAGAAGAATGGGTATCGCGGCCCGGTGAATCTGAACGGTTCGAGTTTGATTTTGCCGGTCGCCTCGTTATCCGGGAACTCTTTGCGGGCGATGAACTGACCGAGCAGGAGGTGCGGCTCTATTGGGGTACCGATAGCGGCTCGCTCCTCAAGCAGGTTGTGGTGAGTTCGGGCGAGGAGATTACGAGGCGTGGCTACGATGAGCAGGGACGTCTGATCAGCGAGCGTGTAGAAGAGTCAGGCAACCTGGTCAGTGAATTGACCAGGTTCTTCAGTGAGGAGTTCCTTGTCCTCGAGGTTGAGACCGACAGCCAGAGTGAGCGTCGCTGGGAGTACCAATACACCGAAGAAGGCGAACGGGAGCAGGTCACCTATCAGGAGAACGGCCAACTGGTGGAGGTGAGGCACCTCGTCCTTGGTCCTGGTGACGTGCCCGATGGCGTGCCGGCCGACCGAATGACCGAACTATTCAATCGAGGAGTGCCGGTTCTGAGAATTTACTACGAGGGCCGGCAACGGCTTCGGGAAGAAGTCATCAGAAACGGAGAAGTGATTCGAACGCGAGAATTCGCACTGATCACCGGAGAGAGCAGTTCTACCGAGGGCGGTGCTGCCGCCGAGGGTGGTGCTGCTACCGAGGACGGTGGCGAGTGAAACGTTGGATCCTCTTCGTCTCCGCCCGGCACTTCCGAACGAAACGCCGTGAGAAAGGGCACACCGCGAGCCTTCTCTCGGTTGGCGGGATCGCGGCCGGGGTAATGACGCTGATTACCGTGCTTGCGGTTATGAACGGCTTTCAGGTTGGAACGATTGAGGACATTCTGGAGATCAACAGCTATCATCTCCAGGTTCACACTCCCGATGCCGAGCGGA
This sequence comes from Spirochaetales bacterium, assembly GCA_030642995.1. Classification (GTDB taxonomy): domain Bacteria; phylum Spirochaetota; class Spirochaetia; order DSM-27196; family SLST01; genus JAHOYX01. The sequence goes on along the minus strand of DAOWMR010000441.1, from coordinate 286 downwards.
CGGCTGGACTGATCGCCGGCACCAACGGCGTCAAATCCGCAATTCCGTTCGTGGACATGTTCGCCCTGGCCCAGGGCTTTTTTGCGGACCCCGTGGCCATAGCCGTCCGGGGCGTACCCGAAGAGATGTGCACACTGGACAACGGCTTTGCCGACCAACTCGAGATTGTGGCTGGAACATTCGACATCGCCACTCCGCGATCCATCGTCGTTGGGCAGGAACTCGCGCGACGAATTGGGCTGCGGGTGGGAGATGGCCTGTCCGTCGTCAACTTCAGCGCAGAGGG
>DAOWMR010000489.1 GCA_030642995.1 Spirochaetales bacterium | reverse complement strand
GGGCCGCCGTCGGCCCATTCCATTGGAAGATTCCGAGTTTGATCTTCCCTGCCGGACAGCGGTGGTTGCCATCGGCCAGGCCCCCGTCCTGGATGGCCTGAGCTCCACAGCCACGGGAGAGCTGGAGCTGAGCCGCTGGAACACCATTGTCGTTGATCATGAGACGATGAGCACGAATATCGATGGGATTTACGCCGGAGGAGACGCCGCCGATGACGGGCCTACCGTCGTTATTGACGCGATCAGGGATGGACGAAAGGCGGCCGGGGCCATTCACGCCCGGCTGAGCGATGAACGGACTCCCGCCGTTTCCTTTGCGGTAGCCAAGGATTTCTGGGTCAAGCCGGGAAGCGCTGAGCTGGGAGAGGTAAAGGAGAGTCCCCGGCATGAAGTCCATACGATCAGCGTGGAGGATCGCGAGGGCAGCTTTTCCGAGGTAGCCTCAGGATTCGAGTATGAGGATAACGTTCACGAAACCGCCAGATGCCTCTCCTGTGGTTGCATCAAGTACGAAGACTGTCCCCTCAGGCTCTATGCAGAAGAGTACGAAGTGGACATGGAGCGCTACAAGGGATATGTGAGAAAATACAAGGTGGATGACCGCCACCCGCACCTGCTCTATGACCCGAACAAGTGTATTTTGTGTGCCCGGTGTATCCGGACCTGTGCTCGTGTGCTTCCGATCCCCGCGCTTGGGCTGATTGGCCGGGGAGTCAAGACGGAAATGCGCCCGGCTATGAACGATCCTCTGGCAGAAACCAGCTGCGTCAGCTGCGGCAACTGCATCGACGCCTGTCCCACCGGCGCGCTCACCTCCAAGTACCCCTTTCCGGGCCGTGCCTCCTTGAGCACGAACGATGTAGATAGCCACTGCGGATTCTGTTCACTGGGCTGTGCGATTACCGTGAAGCGGTTTGGAGACAACCGCTACTTTATCGGTCCGAGTGGTATTCCGGGCGAATACCTCTGTCGATATGGAAGATTCGACACCGAGCTGTTCATCAAACAGAAGAGGATTGTGAATCCGGTAGTACGTTCAGGCAGCCAACACCATGAAGTAGACTTTGAAGAAGCCTACGGCAGAATTGCCCGCGCAATGAGAGAAGCCGCTGAAACCCATGGAGCTGAAAGCGTTGCCGTCTTTGCCTCCCCGGAGCTGACCAACGAGGAGCTCTTCCTGGCCGGCCGAATTGCCAGGGAGGGATTGAAAACGAACAACATCGGGTCCCTGTCCATCCTCTCAAGCGGGAGAGAGCCCGGCATCCTGGATCCTTTCTTCGGCTTCACGGCCTCCACCGCCGACCGCAAAGCTCTGGCCGATGCTGATCTGATCATCTGCAGCAACACCAGTCTGGAATCGGATCATCTGATCCTTTCCGTCGAGGTAAACGGGGCAGTGAAGAGGGGAACGAAGCTCATCGTCGCCAATTCCACCCTGAGCGCGAACGACCGCTTCTCTGCTTCCCTGGCCATGGATCCCATGAGGGGAAGCGGCTCCGTTTTGTGGAACGGTGTGCTCCAGATGCTGCTCGATTCCGATCACTTCAAAGAAGTGGAAGGCCTTCCCGGGGCGCCCGAGTTCCTCGACAACAGAGACTTCACACCCGGACGCGTCTCGGAACTCACCGGGGTCAGTGTGGAGAGTATCGGCGAGGCTGCAAGATTGCTTGGCGAGGCGCGGCGAGTGGTCTTTGTTCACAGTCCTGACAGAGCCCAGGATCAGGCGCCGGGCGACATGGAGATCCTGGCCAATCTCGTGGTGCTTCTTCGTGCTGCCGGTGTCCGGGCGGACTTGCTGCTTCCGGAAATGCTGTCCAACAGCGCCGCCATGGATATCATGGGGGCGGACCCGGGTTATCTTCCCGGCAGAAAGCCTTCGCCGCCAAATCTTTCCGGAGCCAGGAACCATGAGCAGTTCCGACATCTTTTGGACGAAGGGAAAATCAGAGCGGCTCTCATCATCGGCGAGGATCCTCTCCGCCACGAACGCACAGCATCCTACTTTCAGAATGTGGAATTCCTGGCCGCAATGGACTGGACCACCACCGAAACTACCCGATATGCCCACGTGGTGCTTCCTGGATCTACCTTCCTGGAGACAAACGGCACCCGGTGCAATTTTGAAGGGAAAGTCCTGGAATACGCCCGAGCCGTTGAGCCGCCTTCCGGCGTTTCCGGAACGGAAGTGCTGGCAGGGCTCGCACGTCACTTTGAGATCAGGACGGGCCACG
>DAOWMR010000042.1 GCA_030642995.1 Spirochaetales bacterium | reverse complement strand
GACGGCTTATTCGGGAGATCAAGCGGGCGCGGGCAATCGCCCTTCTGCCGATGGGTTGATTGTGCCGGACCGTAGTCATCGGGCCTACTGGATGGAGGTGGCCGGTCTCGGCCTCGCGGCGGTAGTGCTCTTTCGCTTTGGCTTGCTGCTGCTGGTATTCCTGATCCCGATCCAGATTGTCTGGGTTCGGAGGGGAGAGAGGGCTGGGCTGTTGTCGTCCGGGGTTTTCCTCGGGGCACTGGCTCTCTTTGAGATTGTGAACTACCTGCGTATCCGGTCGATGCTGGATGGTGCGGGAAGTGGCATGGGACTCGTGTTCCTTGACATAGTGCTTCCGGTGGCGTTCCTTGCGGGTCTGTACTTGCTGAACACGCCGCACCTGAGCCTGCGTGTGGCCCACGGCGGACGGGAGTTGAACGTTGTCGAGAGGATTGGCGCGGCGCTATTGACCGCAGCAATAATCTACGGTTCGACGATAGTTCTGGTTTATCTCTCTGGGAGCGCAGACGGAATAGTGGCCACCCTGGTGGAACTTATTCGTCCGCTTCTGACCGTCGTCGGTGCGACTGAGGACGAGATCCTGGACTTGGCGCAGAAGTCGATTGAGGTCTTTCTGAGCGGGTTCCTGTTCGGCTTCTTCATGATGCTGATTGGCAACTGGTGGCTTGGGACGAGACTCGCGCTCCGGAATCGGGTGGCGTTACCGGGACCGAACGAGGTGGCCGAGCGACTACGGTCGTTCTCCGTCACACGGTTCAGCTTGCCGGTAGGTATGATTTGGGTCGTCATCGCAGCATGGAGTGGAGTGCTGCTGTCGATGTTGGTTGACGTTGGCTGGTTGTCCTTCGTCATTTGGAATGCTGCACTGCTGACCCTGGCGATGTATTCTATCCAAGGTCTGGCCGTAACATGGCACTTGTTGGACCGGAGAAAGGTTGCTCGGAACCAACGTCTTGTCCTCGCGGTGGTGCTCATTCTGGGGCTCAATGTAGTGCTCTTGCTCGGGCTATCAGGCCTGGGTATTTCCGAAGTGTGGGTGAACTACCATCGCTTTGAAAGGAACGGAGAAGAACAATGAAGGTTATTCTGAACAAGGACATTCCGAGTCTCGGTGAAGAGGGCGATATCAAGGATGTGGCCCGAGGTTATGCCAGAAATTTTCTTATTCCGAAGCAATTGGTGATGCCGTACACACGCGAGGCCCTTGCGATTCTGGAGAGCCGCCGCGAGCGGCTTGGCGAACGTCGGAAAGAGAAGCAGAAGGCTGCTCTGGACATCAAGACCAGGCTTGAAAGCGAGGAGCTCGTACTCGAGATGCCTGCCGGCGAACGCGGAAGGCTCTTCGGGTCGGTGACAAGTGCAACGATCGTGGATGCCTTGGCAGTCCAGGGCATCACGGTTGAGCGAAAGCGTCTTGAGATTCCAGATAAAACGATCAAGTCCGTTGGAACGACAAGAGTGCGCGTACGTCTCTACGGCGAGGAAGAAGCCGAGCTCAAGGTTATCGTGCGGGCAGTCGGCTCAAAGGGCGGAGAGGCCGCAGTCGCCAAGACCGACGCTTCGCCGACAGAGCCGGTTGCAGCTGCAGAGGAATTGCAGACGGACGAGGCGCAATCGTCGGACGGAGAAAGTGATACGGGCAAGAACCCGCATGAAAACCCGGGTGAGAGCCCGGCTGATGACGAGGCCGAAAAGACCGACACCACCGAATAGCCGGCATCGAAATGTCGGACGAGCCGCTTCGAGACAGAGTGCCTCCTCACAACACGGAAGCCGAGGTCGCAACACTCGGCGCGATCTTGCTCGATCCTGAGTCTCTCGGTCGCGTACTTACTCTCCTCAGGGCCGACGACTTTTACCGTGTCTCTCACGCCCGGATTTACGACGCAATCATGGTACTCTGGGAGAAGAATGAGGCAATTGATCTCATCACGGTAACCGAGACGCTCAAGTCGGCGGGGGACCTTGAAATTGCCGGCGGAGCCGCCTACATCTCTTCGCTCACCTCGTCGGTTCCGACGAGCGCCAACGTCGAGTACTACGCAAAGATTGTTCACGAGACCAATGTACGTCGTCGTCTCCTGCAGGTTGCTCAACAGATTGTAGCGGATGCGTTTAGCGAGACGGGCGAAAGCCGCGAGATGGTTGAAGAGGCGGAGCGAAAGATCTTTGATCTGTCCGAGGGAGACCAGACAGGCGGTTACAAACAGGCAAAAGACATCGTCAAACAGACGGTAGAGGCCATAGAGAGGCTCTATCGCACCAAGGAAGAGTACACCGGCATCCCGTCCGGATTCCCTGCGCTGGACAAGTTGCTGAGCGGATTCCAGGACTCGGAATTCATCGTCATCGGAGCGAGGCCTTCGGTGGGGAAGACCGCCCTCGCTCTCACGATGGCCGCCAATATGTCGATCCACCGGAAGATTCCGGTTGGGTTCTTCACTCTCGAGATGTCCGACATGGCAATCATGCAACGTCTCATTGCGAGCGAAGCCCGTATCGGCAGCCAGACAATCAGGACCGGGATGCTTCGGCCGGCGGACTTCAAGAATCTTACCGACGCTGCCGGCCTGATCTATGACGCTCCCCTGTGGATCAGCGATACGCCCGGCATGCGTCTTCTGGATCTTCGGGCCCAGGCTCGTCGGATGCGGAGCCAGTTGGGTGTTCGTATTATCTTCGTCGACTACATCAGCCTCATCAACAACGAGCACGCCGACCTCCCGCGCCATGAGCAGATCGCCGAGATCTCCCGGTCACTGAAGGCCCTTGCGCGGGAGCTCACGATTCCGATTGTCGCCTTGAGTCAGCTTACTCGCGACGTTGAAGGCAAACGACCAAACCTCGCCAGCATCCGGGAGTCCGGTTCAATAGAGCAGGATGCCGATGTCGTCATGTTCCTGCATCGGAATCGAGGAGAGACGTCGCAAGATCCGGACCACGGGAACAGCGGCGAGACCGACCTGATTGTTGCGAAGCAGCGAAACGGTCCCGTCGGGACGGTACCGATCACGTTCGTGCACAAGTACACACGCTTTGAATCGCGTGGCGATGATATCATTTGATTGTTGCCGTACTACTCGCGGTACGGTAGCTCTATTCTGAAATCGTCAAGATCAAGCCGTGTTCGGTGTGCGGGAATGAAGTCCAGGTACTCTTCCACGGCAGAATTGCCGGCCAGAAATGCGCCGCGGACATTCATAGCCAACCACTCATCGTCTTCAAATACGTAGATGTCGAACAGCAACTCGCCGGTGTTCCTGTTCCAGAGAGTAACCGACCCATCGGCATTGACCGCAGCAACGTAGAGACCACCCAGAACGATCTCGCGCGCAATTTGACCGGTCGACTCCAGAGGCGAAAGGGTGCGTCCATGAATTTGCTGGAGGCCGCCATAGCCGATCGTGGTGAAAAGTGACGTTGTCCGATCGTCCCACACCACACGGGCGGTCGGGTCCTCGCCGACAAACTCGGCGATGACGGTGTCTTGTTCAAAACTGCTTCCGCCATACCGAACGAGTTTCGTCGTCGGAGATGCCTGTGAGCCGAAGAGTCCTATGGCGTACAAGGTGGATCGTTCTCCAAGAACAACCCCGGTGCTCAGGAACGCCTCATTCCGTATCGGGACGGTCTCCCGGGTCAGTTGGTCCACGCGAATCAGAGAGGAATCAAAGCTGCTCGACCTCGTTTTTGCGATGACAATCCCTATTTCGGGGTCCCATGTTGCCGTCTGTGCACCGGGCGCGACATATCGGAAGCGTTCAACCGGCAGGCTCGCCGACAGCTGAATGATTCTCCCATTCCGGTGAATGACCACGGGTCCGCCCACGGTGGACCGGACATCAAGGATCGGATTTTCGCGCTCATCCGTGTAGTAGATGTTTGCAGTGGTGGAGGGAGGTACCAGAGAGTGAATGCTGCCGGCCGGCTCGGTAGCCCCCCAAATCAGGACTCGTTCACCCACGCGCTCAAGTTGAGCCCGGTCTATGCCCGGCAACAGCGTTGTTGATTGTCGGACCGACGAAACCCGAATAGTCCGTGCGCTTGATTGGATCGCATCCGAGACGAGCGTGAGGATGCGATCGCCGAGGGAGAGATGGAGCCGGCCTTCGGTGAAAGCGGCGTCAAGAACCGGTATGGTTGGCCTCGGGCCCAGTTCGGTCCTGCGCCCGGTGCTGTCGGAGAAGAGATCTACCACGCCGGAGTCGTCACCGGCCATGACGGCATTGGAGGTCTCCGGCAAAGGCACGACGAACTGTGCGGTTGGACTCAGATCTGCGGGTCTGTAGAAATCCCGCCTGAGGCGACCATTCTCATAGGTGAAACTCAACACCGCACGGCGGCCGGCCTGGTCGGTGAGTACCATAATGCGATTGTTGGCCTCATCGTATCGGATGTCATGGATTGGCGAGACCGGATAGTGTGCCCGGATCTCTCCGGTGAGATTATCCACGATCACAAGTTCGTTAACGCCGGCTGCTGCAAGTGCTCGGCGATTGTCGGGATCAACCAGGGTCATATTCGTCAGGCGTCCCTGGGTCCGGACACGCTGAAGCTCCTCACCCGATTGCAGATTCCAGTAGATGAACTCACCCCGGGACGGCACATAGGTCATGATGTTGCGTTCGGTGCTGCCCATCTGCAGGAAACCGACGATCCCAAAACCGTCGTCAAGATAGGACCGGGCAGATCCGCGGTCGGCGGCGAGGAAAAACAGGCTCTGGAATGTCGGGAGGGCGAACATGAGGTACGAACCGGCGGGAGAGTAGGAAAGGTACACCGGCACGCTGTCCAGGTTACGGTGAAACAGTTCCTCCCCGGTCTCCCAATCGACTACGCGAATGGACGACCGATCGACTCCTTCGCTCACGACCAGTGCAACTTCGTTCCGGTTCGGGTGATGGACAACCCGGACGACCGGCCGGTGGGATATTTGATACCGATGGAGAAGCGCCCGGCGTTCAAGATCCCAGACCAGGAGCCTCCCGTCGTCACCAACGGAGAAGGCGAGCTGATCTGATGGATGAGCCACCGCATCTCGAACGGCGCCGGCGTGACCTATGGTGAGGACCACACGAGACTCGGCGGTGACGACCGAAGCCATCAAAACAAGCAGCAGGAGAACCAGCGCACGCTTCAATTGCCCCTCCGAACAGGAATTTGCATTGGACGGAACCTACCGACCGGCAAGGAAGAGTATATCACCAAAGAGGGCGACGAAGAGGAGCGCGAAGATGACCACGCTTCCAGCGAGCTGGTACCGGTACACGGCCTTTGGGTGCGGGCTCTTGCCCCGAATCCATTCAATCCCCGCCAGAACAATCTGGCCTCCATCGAGAACGGGAATCGGCAGGAGGTTCATGAAGAAGAGAATCACCGAGAGAAGGGCGAGGAAGTTGAAGATGGCCCTCACGCCGACACCAAACCCAATCGCAAAGCCGCTGGTCGCAACATCGCCGATGAAGTAGCTGATCCTGATTGGCCCTGCGACAGCAGAGGTAATCTCCACTCCTTTGAACAGAAGCCTGAGACCGCGGATTGAGACCACAAGAATCCTCATGCTCTCGGTGACCCCCGCACCAACGGCCTGGAACACATTCAGGTCCGGACTGGGGATCACCACCGTCTCAAATGCAATTCCGAGCACGATGCCGTTTTCGGGAATGCCTGAAGTCTCGGATTCCTGGATAACAAGCTGTATCGTCCGACCCTCTCGAAGTATCTCCATCGCGATCGGGAACGAATCGGTAGAGAGCACTCTCCCGATGTCCAGCGTGTGATCAACCGCAGTGCCGGAGACCGATACTATGCGGTCCCCGGGGACGATCCCGCCGGCCGCGGCCGGAGAACCTTGCTCCACATGAGCCACAACCGGGTCAACCCACGGATATACACCGAGGTATCCGGATCCCGAGTCGGTTTGCAAGGCGGGTGTCATCGACAGTTCGTAGTTGACTCCGTCGCGGGATACGACTACCGCCATCTCGGTCAGGGCGTTCTGCGCCACGATCTGCTGGATGTCGGTATAGCTCCGAACCTCCCGGCCGCCCATGGAGAGAATGACATCGCCCGTCTGGAGACCCGCGACGTCGGCCGGATTAGGTTCAGCCTCCTCGTTGACGGCATACTCCGATGCCAGGATTATGCGATTCTGATAGGTTTCCGTGCTGAATCCGACCAACCACACAACCGCAAGTATGAGAATGGCGAAGATGATATTGGCCACCGGGCCGGCGGTCAGGGCGACGATCCGTTTCCACGGTGCTGCGGCAAAGAAGCTGCCGGGTTCTCTTGGAATCTCGGATCGATTTTCGTCCAATGCCTGCGCATAGCTTCGCTCACCTTTCATTTTGCAGTAGCCGCCCACTGGAAAGACGGAGACGCGGTACTCGGTTCCCCGCCAGGTGACTCCGGCGAGCTTACGCCCCCAGCCGAGGGAGAAGGCTTCTACATCTATTCCGACAAGTTTGGCTGCCACGAGATGCCCGAGTTCGTGAACGAATACGACAAGACCAAGGCCAACAAGGCCGATAAGGATATTTACGACAGTCATACTATGTAGCGCACAAGGTAGTAGAAGACCGGCGCGGCGTAAAGCACCGAATCCACCGAGTCCAGTACGCCGCCTCTACCCGGAAAGAGATCTCCTGAGTTCTTGCTCGTTGCCGATCGTTTGATGGCACTCTCAATGAGGTCACCGACTATGATCGCTACTCCAACACCACTCCCAATGAGGGTAGCCGTTGTCCACGAGCCGGTTATTACCTTCGGAAACAGGGCCTTGGAGGCGAGGAGCACGGCTGGAGAGAGCAGGAAGCCGCCCACAAAACCGACAATTGTTTTCTTTGGGCTTACCGGGAAAACGTACTTCGGTGTCCAGTCAATGCCATGCTTTCGTGCTCTTCGTTGCTGAATCAATCGATACAGGCTTCCGGCGATGTACGCCATGCTGTCGTTAAAGAAGACTGTACAGAGAAATATGACGATAAGCACAGACGAAGATTCGAACTCACTCAATCGTATGATGAACGAGAGGAAGAGGCCAGGGTACAGGAGCAGTGTGAAATTGGCCGCTATGTTCGTGAGTGTGTGGTGGAAATCATCCGCGGTATGTCGAAACACCTGCACGAACAGAATGACTCCGGTCAGTGCGACAATCGTGAAGTAGGGAGCGCTTTCCGACAGCCCAACGGTGGTTGTGAGGAGCTGGGCAATCGGGATTGCGGCTCCAAGAAGCGGGATGATCACCACGCCGGTTCGGTAGTGTGCATCCTTGCGCTCGAACAGCGTTGCCAGCTCCACTGCTCCGAGACCGGACAAAACTATGACAATGAGGTTGAATGCCAGATGATGTGCGTACGGCAACAATATGACGATGGCGAAGAGAGTCGGTACGCCGACGAACCAGAGTATGACGCGGCGGCCTAAGTTCCGCACCCCATTCCCCCGAACTTCCGTTCCCGGTTCTGATAGTCCAGAACCGCGTCAATGAGCTGATCATTTCCGAAATCCGGCCACAAGATATCGGTGAATAGAAGTTCGCTGTATGCGCATTCCCAGATGAGGAAGTTGGACAGGCGCTTCTCGCCGCCGGTCCTGATCAGAAGATCCGGTTCCGGGAAATCGGGGAGATCAAGGTGCTGCCCGAGTGCGTCGGCATCAAGATCTGTACGACCTCGGCCATTGTGCAACCACCGGTTGACCGACCTGACAATCTCGTCACGACCGCCGTAGTTGATTGCCAGATTGACTTGAATGCCGTCAAAGCCGGCCGTATCCTTCGCAACAGTCTCAATCTCACGCTGCAGACGAGCCGGCAGGGGTGTGAGATCACCGGAATGCACCACACGCACACGATTTTCCCGATAGAAGTCGTATTCCTTCTTCAAGTGCGTCGCAATAAGCCCCATCAGGAAACCCACCTCGTCCTCGGTGCGACGCCAGTTTTCGGTAGAGAAGGTATAGAGCGAGAGGTACTTGATCCCGAGGTCATGAGCAGCCTTGACCGTGCGCTTGGCTGCAGCCAAGCCTTCACGATGACCCCGATGGCGGGTCAGGTTTCGGCGCGTCGCCCATCGACCGTTTCCGTCCATGATGATCCCGACATGCGCCGGAATTCGTGTGGTGTCAAGGCTGTGAGGCTGGGCCGTGCTCATCTATATGTCGAGGATCTCTTTCTCTTTTTCTTCGAGCTGTTCGTTCACCTGTGCCACATACGAATCCGTGAGCTTCTGAACATCATCTTCCGCTCGTTTCAGGTCGTCTTCGCTGATGGTACCGTCCTTCTCCGCTTTTTTCAGTTCGTCGTTCGCATCACGACGGGTGTTTCGGAGGGAAACTCGGTTCTGCTCCGCCATATTCTTGGCAATCTTCACGAACTCCTTGCGTCGTTCTTCGGTGAGCGGGGGTATGGAAACACGGATGACTTTGCCGTCATTGTTCGGGTTTACCGACAACTCTGATTTCTGAATCGCTTTCTCGATATCTCCAATAATGGACTTGTCCCACGGCTGGATCACCACCAGTCGCGCCTCCGGTACCGAGATTGTTGCAACCTGATTCAGCGGAGTAGGGTTTCCGTAGTACTCCACCCGGATCTTGTCGAAGAGGGCCGGCGATGCCCGGCCGGTTCGAAGCGTATTGAACTCGTGTTGAAGAGCTTCAACGGCTTTCTTCATCCGTTCCTCGGCTTCGGAAATGATATTCTCCATACTTCCCCCTCAGTCTGTCGATGGTGTGCCGAGTCCGGATCGGCTACAGTGCTTCTCCTACACTGTAGTACACATATCCGGATACGGATACGTCCCCCCCCACTTGTTTACCAAGGTCCTTTGCAACCTGAGCGACGGACCGCTTCTCGTCCTTCACGAATCCCTGTTCCAGGAGACATATCTCCGAGAGATGCTTCTTCATCTTGCCCTTGGCTATGCCCGGAAGAATATTCTCCGGCTTGTCCAGTTTCCGGGCCTGGGCGAGGAAGATCTCCTCCTGCTCGGCGCGATAGTCCTCGTTGATCGTTTGGGCGGAGAGAAACTGCGGCCGGAATGCGGCAACGTGAAGCGCAAGATCAAAAGCAAAGCTTGTCACCGGTTCTTCCGAGAGGAGTTGGGGCTTGTCTGTCTTGATCTTGACAATGACGCCAATTCGACCGCTGTCGCCGTGAACGTATTCTGTGAGAATCTCGTTGGCATCCGCCTCGATCACCTTGCCCCTACGGACCGTCATGTTTTCCTTGATGGTGGTGATTGCGTTCTGGACCGTTGCAGCGAGTTCCGGGCCGTCGGCGGCAACGCCGTTGTCGACCATGTCGGCTACCATACCCTTGCCCAGGTCGACAAATGTATCATTGCGCGCGACAAAATCGGTCTCACACGCGACTTCGAGAATACCCGCCTTCTTCCCGTTGATGAGCGTGAACACACGACCCTCGTTGGTGGCGCGACCACCGCGTTTCGCTGCAGCGGCAAGTCCCTGTTCCTTGAGTAGCTTCTCTGCTTTCTTGAAGTCCCCACCGGCTTCGGTGAGAGCCTTCTTGCAATCCATCATGCCGGCCCCGGTCATTTCCCGGAGTTTCTTGACATCTATCGCTTTGATATCCACTTCGTATCTCCTTCTGAGAGTCCCTGGAATCTACGTCCAGAGTCGATAATCGAGTTATGAGACCTAGTCTTCCTGGATTTCATCCTGATCGACGCCGGCCTCGTCCGCCAGCGCATCTTCAATCTCGAGCTCAGGCTCCTTTTCTTTGGTCTCATTCTCATCAGGCTGATACTCGGAATAGTCTTCGGTAGTGAAGCTTTCGTGAGCCGTTGCTTCTTCACCTTTTGTCTCTGTCTTCGTCTTCGTCTTTGCCTTTGGTTTTGCTTTCGCCTTGGCTTTCGTCTTGGGCTTTGGTTTTTCCTTCGCCTCGACGGTCGTTTCGGCAGGCTTCTCAGCCTCGACGGTTGCCTCAGCCGGCTTCTCAGCTTCGAGGATCGTCTCGGCAGGCTTCTCAGCCTCGACAGTCGTCCCGGCAGGCTTTTCAGCCTCGGCGGTCGTGCCGGCAGGCTTTTCAGCCTCGACGGTTGCCTCGGCAGGCTTCTCAGCCTCGACAGTTACTTCAGCCGGTTTCTCAGCCTCGACGGTTGCCTCGGCAGGCTTCTCAGCCTCGACAGTTGCTTCAGCCGGTTTCTCAGCCTCGACGGTTGTCTCAGCCGGCTTCTCAGCTTCGAGGATCGTCTCGGCAGGCTTCTCAGCCTCGACAGTTGCTTCAGCCGGTTTCTCAGCCTCGACGGTTGCTTCAGCCGGTTTCTCAGCCTCGACGGTTGCCTCGGCCGATTCCTCAGCCTCGGGCGCGGCTTCTTCGTCCTGGAGGTTTTCGATTACCTCGAGCCCGATCTCGTTGTCCGCCTCAATAACGGCGTTGGCAACAATCTGGGTGAACAGCGTGATGGCGCGGATTGCGTCGTCGTTTCCAGGGATTGGATGGTCAATTCCGTCCGGATTGGAGTTGGTGTCCACCACTGCGACGATCGGAATGCCCATTCGCTGAGCTTCAGCCACGGCAATGGCCTCTTTCCGGGTGTCGATCACGAACACTACGCCCGGCAGTTCCTTCATCTCTTTGATGCCGCCGAGGTTTTTCTCCAGTCGCGCCCGTTCCCTGTTCAGACGGGCAACTTCCTTCTTTGTGAAACTCTCGAACGTACCGTCAATTTCCATCTTGTCAATCTTCTTCAGACGAAGAAGCGACTTCTTGATGGTCGAAAAATTCGTGAGCATGCCACCTAACCAGCGATTGTTCACGTAGAACATGCCGCAGCGCTGCGCTTCCCGCTCAATAGCCTGTTGTGCCTGCTTCTTCGTTCCGACGAAGAGCACAGACTTGTTGTTCAATACGCATTTGCGGACAACCTCATAGGCGTCCTTGATACATACGATTGTTTTTTGAAGATCGATGATGTGGATCCCGTTTCGTTCGGCAAAGATGAACTTCTTCATCCGGGGATCCCATCGCTTGGTCTGATGACCGAAATGCACACCTGACTCGAGCAGGTTCTTCATTGTGACTACTGCCACAGCGCCCTCCTAATTGCGCCGCGCGATTGGCGACGCTCCTTCTCTTGTTCTCGTGCGGTAGAGGTGTCCCGAGGTCCACAATACCGACGGAATGTACTATCTGAGCCTGAGTTTCTACCTGAGCCTCTGATAGCCGTGTTCAGTAAGGATAGAGTAAACGAGGTGGATCGGCAAGCCTACGACGTTGCTATACGATCCGGAGATCCATTCGATATAGAGTCCTGCACGCCCTTGGATGCGGTAGGCGCCCGCAACATCCTTCCAGTCGTTCGTTTCCAGATAGTGTTCGATCTCTCCGGCCGTGAGGCTCGTGAACGTGACATTCGTGTTGGCCACCCTGACCGTGGGCGTTGCCATGCCCGGCGGCCAGATTGCGATTCCGGTTACGACCAAATGAGTGTGCCCGGAGAGCTTCCGGACCATCGTGGCCGCTTGCTCGCGGTCCGACGGTTTGCCCAGGATCTGTCCGTCAACGGCCACAACCGTGTCCGCCGCGAGAATCCAGCGTTGTGATGCTCCGGGAGTGGCGACGCGCACAGCTTCCGCCTTCGCCGCGGCGAGCGTCTGAACAAGCTTCACCGGATCATCATCGGTGAACGCCTCCTCGTCCAGATGCGGCGGGATCACTTCGTGATTGAGCCCTATCTGATTGAGCAAATCATGACGACGGGAAGAGCCGGAGGCGAGAATAAGCCGGGGCGCTGCGTTATCCGGCTCTGTTGGTGGTGTCACAGGCGCCTGAAAAGGATGATTGCCGGGACGATGCCGAGAAGCGTCCCG
>DAOWMR010000486.1 GCA_030642995.1 Spirochaetales bacterium | reverse complement strand
GTCGTTGCCGACCCCGCACCCCACGAGAGCAGCGATCACCACGATAGTAAGAAAAGCAACAGCTGTTCGAGTCATTACACCCCCACGCATCCCAATAGATGATAGCCTTGCCCCGCCGCGAAATCCAGTGCCGGCGTGGTGTGTTCGTCCTGGGATGCTTGCGCCGATGCGGTCGCGCCGATAGGCTACGATTGTGCGTGTCATGAATGAGCGACAGGAACATCTCGGCCGTCTCCAGCGGGCGGGACTCCGAGTCTTTCCATGCTTCGCAGATGAGGAAAGGACCGTACAACGCCTCGTGGGGATGGTCGGTGGGATTGGGACCATCATTGTCGGAGTGGTCAACTGGTTCATCTATAGTTACGTGAACGATGTCGGGGTCGTCGAGAGTTTCAATTCCTCGTACACGGGACTCATACTGGTGTTTGGACTGATTCTGCTCGGCTGCGGTTTCTGGGACCATCCGATTGCACGGTGGACCCACATAGGGCTATTTGTGTTCTCCGGGGTGTTTGGTGCGGTTTCGGCGAATCTCGGGGACATCACGAGCGCCTTTTTCGTGGTGTTCGCGATCATCCTGCTGGTCGAGTACCGATTCGAACGGAAGGTCGCCTGGGTTCTTGCGCTGCTCCTGTTGGCAGGCTACGTGACCGCCCTCTCCATAGGATACCAGGATGATGCACCCCGGCCGGTGATGTCCGCGTTTACGTCACTGATCGGTGTGCTCACCTTCGTCGGGCTCTTTGGCGGCGTCATTCTTCGGCACAGGTACGAGTTGCAGCGGAATGCTGCCGGTCTGGAGGAGCGGATTGCCGAGCGAACAATCGATCTCAACAAGGCGCTCAGTGAACGGACGGTGATGCTTCAGGAGATCCACCACCGGGTGAAGAACAATATGCAAACCATATCGACCTTGCTGGGCATGGAAGTTGACAAAATGCCCGACGCGGCGGCGAAGGGCGCGCTCACCGCCTCCCAGCAACGTATCCAGGCAATGGCGAGCGTCCATGACGTGCTCTACCAATCTGAACATCTTGACCGAGTGGATCTGTCCGACTACACGCGCGATCTCGTTGACACCCTTCTGCAGACTGCACTCTGCCCCATAGAGCTTGATCTGCAGGTCTCCGAGGCCGGGACGGTGAACCTGTCGTTTGCCGTATCCCTGGGAATGGCCTTGAATGAGCTCGTAAACAATGCGTTGAAGCACGGGTTTGATCCGAAGATCGGTGGGAAGCTCCGCGTTGCTCTGACTTCGGACGGCGAATGCATCGTGTTGGAGGTTGAGGACAACGGAAAGGGATTGCCGGACGGATTTGTGCCGGAGGAACAGTCTGGTGTCGGAATGAGTGTCGTGACGTCAATCATCAGGCATTGTGGGGGCAAAATCGATTTCAAATCCGACAAGGGAACCTGCTGGCGTCTTGAACTCCCCCTCTCTGTTGAGACCGAGTAGGCTGGAATGGAGTCTCAGGCAGGTGCGACGGTAGTGACGCTCATCTTCGCGTGGGGAGCTCCGCTGGTGCTGCTCGTGGTGGTGAGCATCCGATACGTCCAGCGACGCCGGAAACGCGCGCGGGTCGCGACGGTTCGCGAGGCGTCTGTCGTGGCCGGCGAGAACAAGATGCGACGAGCAGACCGCGCCATCACCGATCCCGCCCGGATCGATGCGATTCTGAGATCAGCGACAGTTTGCAGACTCGCTCTTGCCATCGCCAACGAGCCGTACGTCGTGCCTCTCAGCTTCGGCTTGGCAGACAGCACCCCCGGGAGTGTTGAGACAGATTTCACCGGACTGCGGCTCGTCGTCCGCAATGGAGCCGAGTGCCGCCTCTACTTCCACGCAGCATCAGACGGCCGAAAGCTCAAGATGCTACGTGAGAACCCGAGAGCATGCTTTGAGGTTGAAGGCCGCGTTGATCTCTGGCGCGGTGAGAGTACATGCGACTGGACGATGATCTACGAGTCGATCATCGGGTACGGCCGATTGACTGAAGTCATCGATTCCGAGGAGAAGCGCCACGGTCTGGAATGCGTCATGCGCCACCACGGCGCCAAGGGTCCATTTGACTTTCCCGACTCCATGCTCGAGCGGACCGCTGTGATTCGGCTGGACATCACTGAGCTCACCGGAAAGACGAACCGGCCACCGGAGGAGGAAACATGAACCGGCGACGCCACGAAAAATCGACGGGACCGCCACCACCTACCACACTCATCCGCCGGGCCGGCCGGTGGCCGGCGCTGCTCGCTCTGCCACTGACCCTTGTTGTG
>DAOWMR010000045.1 GCA_030642995.1 Spirochaetales bacterium | reverse complement strand
CTCGGCAATCAACTCCTTGGCCAGCAGCCAGCTCAGGGCCTGATTGCACTGCCCGATATTCAAACCGACTTCCGAAGTGACTACGTCGGGAGCAATGTCGATTTTGTCGTCGAACTTGAGGAGAACCCGCACCTCGAGTGGGTGGAGTGTCTTCAGGTCTATGCCGGTATCCATGATTTGATCCTTCATCCGATCACTCGCCGGGCAAGAGCAGAGGCTTCCACGACGATTTGATCTGTTTCTAGCGAATATCGCGTGATCTGTAAAGGTGCGCCCCGTGATCCTGCGCGGCCGATCACGGCTCCGGCTGGTCACACAGGGCGCGAGTTAGTAAAAAGCAAAAAAGAAAAACGTGGAGGATAGGGGAGTTGAACCCCTGACCTGTTGATTGCGAACCAACCGCTCTACCACCTGAGCTAATCCCCCCGGTGAGCGCCACACCAGACCGCCGGCCCGGTGCTGCACCGCGCTAACAAATGTAGTGTGCATGGGGAAAATGTCAAGAAGGGGGGCTCAGAACGTGATGACCTGATACCCGTCTTTCAAATAGTCCGACATTCCCGGGTGACCCGCGACCGCCACGGTGTGGTTTGTCGTCGTTCCCATGGCACAGGTCAATCGCGTCTCATCAATGAGTCCACGCTCCTGCACCCTCTGGAGAAGACTCGCGAAGAGAACACCGTGCTCTTCCGGATGATTGACAAGACAGATGGCAGAGCCAACGATGACCAAACGGACTTCGTACCCTTTGTCGTCCAGATCAAGAACGGTGAGCAACACGTGGAGAAAGCAATTTGCATCTCCGTTGAGTGCATAAATCACGAACTTACGCATGATGTCTCCTTCAACACGTAGCGAGGACCGTGTCGGTATTCACCCGCATTGCACGGCTGGACCTCCGCCTCCAGTTCCATTCCGAGTTTGGGGCTCTCGCTGTCCAGCAGACCAATTGCCCGAACGCCATTGGAAAACTCCACCATACCCAAGATCATCTCGTTCTCCGTGAATCCGTCGGGGAGCGCCTTCAATCTAGTCCAGGTCAATAGCGTGCATGGCCCGGCAATCTCCCGTTCCTCCCACGGGGGCCCATCGAGGTCATGCACTTGACCGCAGGAGCATACCAGTGGTATTGGGTACAGGATTCTTCCACAGACCGGACAGACGGCAGCACGAATGCTGATATCTGTTGCTCTCTCATCTACAGTGTCGATCATGGCTCCTCCCTTGAGCAAATCGTTGTCACGACATTGTTGCCAAATCCCCCGAAGTTCACGGCGATTCCGTGCAGGGGGTTGTTCACTTGTCTCCCGGGCTCGGCCTCTCCACGAAGTTGTTTCACAAGCTCGTAGATCTGAGAGACCCCGGTGGCTCCGAGCGGGTGGCCCTTTGCCTTCAGGCCACCCGAAGGATTGATTGGGATGCTGCCGTCAATGGCGGTCTCGCCGGCAATTGCTGCCTCACCCGCAGTTCCGCGCGCGAAGAGTCCAATCTCCTCGGCAATCGCGAGTTCCAGGATCACGAATGCATCGTGGAGTTCCGCAAACGATATGTCCTCCGGGGTGAGTTCAGCCATACGATAGGCGCGCTCTGCACTATTGCGGACCGCATTGAGTATCAACGGGTCCAAGCGGTCCTGCACACAGTGTGTGTCTGTCGCAGATGCGATTCCGCTGATGACGACGGTCGGATGCGTGTTCAGCGCCTTGAAGCGTAGGGAATCGGCGGCACAGAGCAGTACGGCGGCAGCGCCATCCGAGACCGGACATACGCCGTAAAGGCGAAGCGGATCTGCAACCAACGGGTTCTTCTGCTCTGCCTCAGGGCTGCCGCAGATGTCCTTCAGCGTAACTTGTTTGTGAAGGTGGGCGTATGGATTGAGCAGCGCGTTGTCGTGGTCCTTCACCGCGACCGCCGCCAACTGCCGCTCCGTAAGTCCGTACCGGTCCATGTACAGCCGGGTGAACATTCCGGCAAAGGCAGGCAATGTCACACCGACGGTGTACTCCGCGTCAGGATGGAGCAGCGTCGCGACAAAGTCGGTTGCGCGAGAGCCGCTAACGGCCTTCATGATCTCCCCGCCAACAACCAGAACGGTCTCAGCCATGCCGCCGGCGATCATGGCGTGACCGAGCTTGACCGCGCTCGCGCCACTTGCAGGACCGTTCTCCACGAGCTCCGCGGGGACCGGTGTGAGGTTCAATGTGCTGGCGAGGGCGGACGCGATACCCGTCTCATGATTGACTATGCCGCCACCCATATTTGCGGCCAGCACCTGGTCGACCGCCGCCGGACCCGGTGACAGTTCGCAATCACTCATTGCGGCTAACGCGGCCTCGCCCATGAGATCCACAAGACGACGGTCCGCATGCTTGCCGAACCGCGTGTGTCCAATACCCACGATGGCAACCTGTCTCATGTTTGTTCCTTGCATGCCAATACAGCAGCAAGAATGGTGCCAGACCGAGAAGGATGCTAACTATATGATAGAAAAGGAGTTAACGCGGCACTACTTCCCCGGCACTGTGCGGATACAGCCATGTGGACGAAATCGTGCAGTCACATCTGGTCGAAACGGGCGAAACCGCACACCGACACTACTTGCCTTCAAGGCGACTCCGCAGGGCGCTCCGGCTCATGCCAAGGTATGCCGCTGTCTGAGTTTTGTTCCCGTTGAAGCGCCGCAGCGCTTTCTCAACGATCTCCCGCTGGAGTTCACGCAGGTCAAACGGTTCCTCCGGCAGCTCGATACAGCCGGGACGCAGGTGGCTGGAGGACCCCTCGACCGAAGCGCCGAACACATGGCAGAGGTGACTCGCGCGGAGGACTTCATCATCTGCGGCGAGGACTGCCCGCTCAATCGCGTTGCGAAGCTCGCGCACATTGCCGGGCCAGTGGTAATGCAGAAGCCGGTTGCGTGCATCATCCGTGATTTGCAGAACGCGCCTGCCTAACTGGGCGGAACTTTTGCGAAGGAAATACTCCGCAAGCGGCATGATGTCTTCCGGACGCTCTCTCAGAGCTGGAACAGCGATTCGTCCTACCGCAATACGGTAGAAGAGGTCTGCGCGAAATGCGCCGGCAGCAACCAGCGCTTCTAGGTTCTGATTGCTCACGCAGATGATACGAACATTCAACGGGCGAAGTCGTCCTCCTCCCACACGCCGAAGACTCCGTTCCTGCAGTACACGAAGAAGCTTGGCTTGCATCTCCGGCGGCAGCTCGTTGATCTCATCCAGCAGGAGCGAACCGCCGTCGGCAAGCTCAAATCGTCCGGGCGCACCGCCACGACGCGCCCCTGTGAACGCCCCGTCTTCGTATCCGAAAAGCTCACTCTCAAAGAGGGCCGACGGTACTGCCGCACAGTTCAGCGCTACAAACGCCCCGCTGCCGCCGTGCACGACTCGCGCGATCACTTCCTTACCGGTGCCGGTCTCTCCCTCAATAAGTACCGGGACGGAGCGCTGCACCGCGAGGGTCTCCGCCTGGAGCCACGCTTGATGCATAGAGTATGACCGATAGATCAGCGGAACCGGTTCGGTCATGTCGACGACGTCGGCTGTGCGGGGGGCCGTTCTCGCCAATCGCTTCCGTTCTACCTTGTTCACGGCCAGAGACAACTCGTCAACGTTCACCGGCTTTTGCAGATAATCGGCAACGCCCAGCCGAAGCGCCTGGATTGACGTGTTTACGTCAGCGTACCCGGTGACGAGCACGATCTCCGGAAGAGCGCCGGGCCGCTGCTCGCGGATCTTCCTCACCAGCTCGATGCCGCTGCTGTTCTCAAGCCGAATATCCGCAACTACGAGGTCAACGGAGCGCTCGTTGACAATCGAAAGCGCTTCATCCGGTGACCCAGTCGTCATTACTTCGTGACCGAGTTGTTCATTGACGAAGTCGCTGATCGCCTCCCGACTCAGCGGATCGTCATCGACAACCAAAACCGTCACGCAATCACCTCTGAGTCTGTTGGGGGAAATCGAACGCTGAAGCCGGCCCCGCCGTGACTGTTCCTGTATGCTTCGATAGTACCTCCTCCTCGCTCTACGAGCGACCGTACGATGGCGAGGCCCAGCCCCATGCCGTCTTGGGCTGGCTTTGAAGAATAGAACGGATCAAACACTCGCGGCAGATCATCGTCGTCAATTCCAAGTCCGGTGTCCTCCACTACCATCTCGACATGGTCATCCGTGACGCGGAGCAAAATCTCAATACGTCGTTCTGACACAAGATCGAGGGCTTGAATGGCGTTTCCGACAAGATTGACAACGATCTGTTCCAGGTTGACCATACTGCTGTGCACGATCACCGGTCCTGGCGGAAGATCCATGACCAGTTCCACACCGTGATCAACAAGCTGTTGACGGAGAAGGGCAGTCGCGTTGCTGAGCGCTGTACGCGTGTCCACAGCATTCTGGGCCGCCTCGGCGGGGGCCGTCCAGTAATCCCGCATGTGGGCAACGACCTTGGCAATCCTGTCCACCGCCTCGACCATCCGCGACAGCTTGCGTGTCGGGACAGGAATCTCACCCGAGTCGCTTGCCGGTCCAGCACGCCGCAGGCTATCGGTTGTCATCTTGATGTAGTTCAACGGTTGCGCTATCTCGTGCGTGATGCCGGCAGCCATGACCCCGATTGAGGCAAGACGACCGGATCGCTCGAGCATTGCCCGCGCCTCCTGCTCGCGTCGTTCGGCTTCCAGTCGCGTAGATGCGGCCCGAAACCGGTCCCAGGTAGCTGCAATAAGATTGGTCACTGTTGAAAGCAGATCCAGGTCCTCCTCTCGCCACATCCGATCTTCCACACTCAGATAGAGAACCCAGCCGAACTGCACGTTCTCTACGGTCAGCACTGACAGCACAAAAGAACCGTAGCCGGCCTGGCTCATTCGACTCCTGAGGGGACCTGGCAGTCCGACGATCGAGCCCGTCACATCAGAAACGGGTTGGTACTGTTCCGCAATTTCCAGAGCGAGAGAACTCGGTGCTCCGCCGGCGTCATCTTCAATGGACACCTTCGTTGCCTGAACATCGATTGCCTGCGCGAGGTAACCGGAAATTCGCTCTTCCGAGAACTGCTCCGGCAGCGCCAGTTGATTCAGATAGCCGGCCAGTTTCGCCAATGATGCCTCGGCACGCAGCGACCGTTCCAGACGCTGCCGTTGAGTCTTCAGGAGAGACTGTGTCTGCTTCTGCCTGTGAGCCAAACGCACAAGGACGAATGCAACGACGAGAAGAAATACTATGCCGGCAACCGTGGCCCAAGCCATCCCCCGTGGGATCTCGACCGTCCGGTTGGGTGCATTGACCAACACCGCATTCTTGGGAACCCGGGACTCGGGAATGCCGAACCGGCGGAGCTGTTCCCAATCACACAGCACCTTGGTCGCAGCTACCGAAATGACCGGTATGCTCGACACA
This sequence comes from Spirochaetales bacterium, assembly GCA_030642995.1. Classification (GTDB taxonomy): domain Bacteria; phylum Spirochaetota; class Spirochaetia; order DSM-27196; family SLST01; genus JAHOYX01. The sequence continues at coordinate 6,067 of DAOWMR010000045.1, read as the reverse complement.
TTCTCTCCGTCAAGCAAGCGCAGAGCCTGCACAGCAGCTCGGCGTCCGAGCTCTGCGCTTTCCACGAGCACACCACCGACGATCCCGATGCCGGCGTAGATATCCAGAATGCTGTACACCGGCACCGCACCCTCACTCACGAATCGACTGAGGGTTTCCTCCGGTGGCACGTACGAACCGACTGCATCTTGGGTGACCAGCGTGAGGAGAATTGCGCTCCGCGGCGGGAGAGTTTCGACGGCCTCCATGAGGCGTTCAATGTCATTGCCAACCGCCGCGCGCACCTCGGTTAACCGATCAAACTGAGAGGCAGCACTCTGGATTTCCCTGTGCATCGCTCGCCCGATGTTTGTCTCTTCTGCAATGACCAGAATTCGTTCAATACCGGGCTGGAGCGCAAACATCAGCTCCAGCGTGTCGTGCACGGGGAGCTCAGGATACACACCCGTCCACCAGTCGCCCCGCGGGCCAGTATCACGAAAGTCGTGAGCGCCGACCAGAACCGTCGGAATGCCCGGGAAAAGCTCGTCGTGGTGCCGGGCAAGGAAGTACTTGGCGCTGATGTCAGTCGCTATGATGACATCCGGCTTGTTGTCTCGATATTTCCGTGCATACAGATCGCTCAGTTCCTGCTCGTAGGCGTTTGGATCGACGTATTTGGTATCCATGTACTCAATTCGGAAGCGAACGTCTGACGAGTGGAGAGCGGAGGCGATGCCCTCGACAAGGGAGTCGCTCCACGCGTACCCCTCGTGATACGAATTGAGCACCAACACCGTAGGCTGGCCAGACAAGTGCACAGATGAGACCAACAGAAAGAAGAAACATGCCAGCAGTAGACGCACTCCCACAGAAATTCCCTGACCAGTATACACCGGGACAGCACGTACTTGCAGCACGTGCGAGGGCCTTGACACTTATATCACGATAGGCTATAGTTATTCGCGATATATCAAGATACGCTATATCGAGTTGCGACTGGAGTGGACATGGACGGATTGGTGCGGGAATTGCCGCTGTCGGAAACGCAATACCTGATCATGGCGAGCCTGATTGAGCCGGCTCACGGGTACGCGATCATGCAGCACATCGAGCAGATCACCGGCGGCAGTGTCGTGGCCGGGCCGGGAACGATGTACGGCACACTCAAGAAGCTCCTGAAGAAGCGATTGATTCGTCAGGTTGAGGCGTCGGGTGGGAACGATCGACGAATCATGTACAGCCTGACCGAAGAAGGCCGGCGGCTTCTTGAGCTCGAAGTTGGACGGCTGGAGATGCTCGCCACGATCGGCAGGGGCAAGATCGGGAAAATGAGGAGCGGCACGGATGGGTGACACGAAAACAGTTTTCAGACTGTACGGAGCCTGGAACGGCGAGAAGGAGGCCGCGTGGCTCGGTGGCATGAGCCGGGCCGGTTGGCATCTGATCTCCTGCGGATTGGGATACTACCGTTTCGAGAAGGCAGAACCGGCGGAGTACATCTACGAGGCGGACTTTGCCATCTTGTCCGGAGGATCGGAATGAGTATATCGATCTGTACCGGGACTCCGGCTGGGAGTACGTAGGCTCTCTGGCCAGCTGGCACCACTTTCGCGCACCCGCGGATACGCTAAGGCATCGGCCCGCGTACTCCGACAGGACGTCCCAAAAAGCAGAGATGCTTCGTATGTTGGCAGTGCTTCTGCTTTCCATGTTTCTGATGCTGTTTTTTGGTGTTGTCAACCCTGTCCTGAGCGGATACCTCGTGGAATCTCGCATATACTGGGTTATTGGTGGTTTCTCAGCACTCATCATTCTCGTGTGTATGTCCGCGGCGATCTGCATCGCTCTGAAAATGGCTCGCATGGGAAGATCCTGACGCAATGAGCGAACCCCTTGCCTTAGTCATCAATGGTGAGACTGCCGGAGCTCAAACCATTTCGCAAATGGTCCAGGCTTTCGGCAGCCCGGGCACCCTGCGCTCATGCGGCGGATACATCTTCACCTACAGAGTTGATAACAACACGGCATACATTGGCGTGAAGCCGGCCATATTGAACGGACAGCGCAGTAATCACTACGATCTCAAGGCCGGGCCCGAAACCAAGGTGTTTCTCATCGGGGGCATCAATGCCGACGGAGAGATATCACTGCTATTCAAGATTCCAAAAACAGAACTCAGCGTGGATACTAGATCTGAACTGCGAGAATTGTATGTGCGATTTGCCGACCTTCTCAAGCAGAACGGATACGGGGGACCTGGCACCCTCGACTGGATCAGCAGAAAAATCATACAGGAATCGGAGATCTTTTCACCGGTTCCGTCCACAATCTTTGATCTGCGGCCTGACTGACCGGAGAACCCGCGTCACCACATTGCAGCAACGGCGAGGGAATAGGGGGCACGAATACAAGAACAACAGCGCTACGATGAGCTTGGGAGTCAGTATCTTCGAAAAGAGTATGTCTCGCGGGTCAACCGAGTCATAGACTACATCGATGAACATCTCTGCGAGCATCTCACCCTGGAGGTGCTGGCGGAGGTTGCGAACTTCTCCAGGTTCCATTTCCATCGTATTTTCTCATCGATTATCGGGGAGTCCCTGGCTTCTTACATCCAGCGGCTCAGAGTTCAGAAAGCCGCCGGGTTCCTGGTGAGCGAAACAGAAAGACCGGTAACAGATATCGCCCTGGACTGCGGGTTTTCCGGTTCCGCCCCCTTTTGCAGATCTTTCCGGGCCGCCTATGGAATGAGCCCCTCTGAATGGAGAAGAGGGGGGTGGCGGAAGCATAGCAAGAATCGCAAAGAGGAAAGCAAAGCAGATCAACAGGGGAGCAAGGGAAGGGAAGAATCCAGTATCACGATCTCCTATATTGGCAACAACAACCAGCAATGGAGGATCAGGATGAAAGGGGAAAATGGTATCGATTTCTCGGTCGATGTGAAGGAAGTCCCGGAAATGAATGTCGCCTATATCAGGCATATCGGGCCCTACGCCGGAGACTCAAAACTCTTCGAAGACCTCTTCGGCAAGCTGATGAAATGGGCAGGTCCCCGGAATCTGATCAGTTTTCCGGAAACCAGGATGCTCACTATTTATCACGATTCACCGGAGTTGACTGACGAAAACAAATTACGGATATCTGTGTGCATCACAGTTCCGGAAGGAACAGAAACCGATGGCGACATCGGCAGTATGAAGATCCCTGGCGGGAAGTTTGCCATTGGTCATTTCGAAATCGATCAGGACCAGTATGGGGCAGCATGGAATTCACTCTTTGGTATCTGGCTCCCCGAAAGCGGGTATCAGGCTGCTGACGGCCCGTGTTACGAACTCTACATGAATGAGCCGAAAGACTATCCTGAGGGAAAACATCTGGTAGACATCTATACTTCTGTTAAACCTCTCTAGTCGAACCAGCGCCGGCAGGGATTCTCTGCCGGCACTATTCTTTCCAAGAATCCACAACCCCCATAACACCTCGTCATATCTCTTCATCTCCCATCTATGGGATTGCCGCCTCCGGACAGCCATATTGTGGCGCAGTGAGAACCGGAGGTTGAAGAATGAAAACGACAGTTGGCATTGGCTTACTCTTGCTGATTTCCGCTGCGACTGTCTCCGCGCAGACGGACGCCAGTGCCGTCTGGACACAGGCTGTGTCCACGATGGGCCAGAGTGGCCGCTGGGTGGCGGGAGAAACGGAGATAACAATTGAGACCCTCGCGAGAAACGGTGATGTGGACCAGAAGTTCTCAATACTCCAGACGACGACCCTCGGCGAGGAAGGCTTGCTGGTAACGATGACTCCACTTGCGATGCCTGAGGGAGGACCGAGAGGTATGTTTGGCGGTATGCGGCCTCCCGGGATGCGGCAGCCGGCGGACGAAGCGCCACCTGAGGGCGGGTCTCCACCGGGAAGTCCATTCCCTGGCGGCATGGCTGATGCGATGACTGCGCCGCGTGACGCCGCCGGCGCAAATCCATTTGCTGCTGATACTGAAGGCAAAGTCCAGGTTGCTCCACTCGGAAGCTCTCGAACCATTGGCGGCGTGCGAAGTGACGCGTACTCAGTTGAATGGGAGGCGCCGGACGGTACGGCGTTCAGCGGTGAGCTCTGGATCGCCGTTGATGCCGGCGCACCGGTTCGCCTGGAAGTCACCGGCGATTCCCCGGAGAGCGCTGTCCAACTCCTCCAAATCACCACCGTGTACGAACACCTGGGCGAAACAAGCGTGCCTTCCAGAATGGTGACAACCCGAACAATTCGATCCGGTCTGTTCTCCTCGACCACGATGCGAGTGATCATGTCGTACGCGGACTACTTCGAGACAGACGGCACGCTTGAATACATCTTTCAGGGCCTTCCGGGACAGGAGGAATAGCATGGCAATCGTAACGCTTGATGACGTTCACAAGGTATATCCCCTCGGAAAGACCGAGGTTCACGCAGTGCAAGGTGTATCGTTTGCAATAGAGGAAGGCGACTTCATCTCCATCGCCGGCCCCTCGGGTTCCGGCAAGTCGACCATCCTCAACATGATCGGCTGTATCGACACGCCGACCGAGGGAACGGTGTCAATCGACGGCACCATTACGAGTGACCTCGGCGACGCGGAGATCACGACGTTGCGGCACAAGGTGCTCGGTTTCATCTTCCAGTCGTTCAACCTGGTCCCGGTGCTCAACGTCTATGAGAACATCGAGTTCCCGCTGCTGCTCGGCAAAGAGGTCCCGCCGAAGGCGGAGCGGAAGGAGTGGATTGAGCACATCGTTGACGAGGTTGGTCTGGACCGCTGGATGAAGCACAAGCCGAACGAGCTCTCCGGCGGTCAGCGGCAGCGCGTCGCAATTGCACGTGCCCTCGCGACCAAGCCCCGGATCGTGCTGGCGGATGAGCCGACGGCAAACCTCGACTCCAGGACCGGTGAGTCGATCATCGAGCTGATGAAGCGAATGAACGAAGACCTCGGAACCACGTTCATCTTCTCCACCCATGATCCATCTATCGTGGGAATAGCCGACCACGTCATTCGGCTTCACGACGGAAAGGTGACTGAGAACTCGCGGCGGGAAACCGCGTCCTCGGGTGGGGACGCCGCGTCCTCGCGCAAGGAACCCGCGCCGGTGAGGAGGTAGTATGGGGGTCCTTTTCAAGATCGCCTACCGGAATCTCCGCGAACACAAGGTGAAGACCCTGATCATAGGGTCGATCATCGCGCTTGGCATGCTTGTGCTGGTTGTCGGCAATTCGGTTCTGGACACTGCGACGGCGGGGATACAGGCGAACTACACGGAGAACTACACCGGCCACATCATCGTCGCCGCAGACAGCATTGAGAGCCCGGCCCTGACACCCGACGCAGCGATCCTGGGTGACCAGAGCGCGGCGATCATCCCGGACTACCAGGACGCGATCTCTTTCATCGAATCGTATCCGGGAGTCAGTGCGGTAAATCCCGTGATCACCGGAATAGCGACAGTTCAAATTGACGGAGAAGGCTTTGGGTTCATGCAGTTCTACGGCGTAGACCCGGACCGCTACCTCGAGTTCTTCCCGGACAATGTCGAGCTGATCGATGGTCAATTCCTCTCTGCTGATCAGGAAGGCGTTGTCCTTTCGGAGATGACCCTGTCGATGCTCGAGGAGTCGGCGGCAAGAGAGATTGGAGTTGGGGATTCCATCCTTCTGACAAGTCAGAACGCGATCTCCGGCACAAAGATTCGCGAAGTCGAAATCGTCGGAACCTTTCGATTTCTGAACGCGTCGACTCAACTTCAAATCATCTCCTTTGTAGATCTCAACAACGTTCGAGTGCTGAACGGCATGACAGCCATAACTGATCTCGACTCCGAGCTCACCGAGGGGGAGCGATCGTTGCTGGGCGAGGTGAGCGAGAATGATCTCTTCGGTGGATCAATCCTTGATGAGTCGCCCATCCTCGATCTGTCGCCGGAGACAGGTGGCGGTGATGGATTCGCGGTAGTCGACTTTGATTCCATCCTCGGGGATGTGTCGATCAGGAGCGAGCTTTCAGCGGTTGACCAGAACGCGTGGCATTACCTGCTCCTGAAGCTCGACAACG
>DAOWMR010000374.1 GCA_030642995.1 Spirochaetales bacterium | reverse complement strand
GGCGTCTCCAAAGGGTTAGGCTCTGAGCCTCTTGCAAAGCCCTTCGTTTGACCCTTGGTCTTTCCAAAACACCGAACTGCGAGAACGACTCTGAAGGTGGGCCAAGGCCCACCCTACATGCACGCGTAGATCTTTGGCTCGACGTAGGGTGGGCCTTGGCCCACCTTCAGATTCGCTGCCGGTGAGGCAGTTTCTCTACGCGCGCACAGGCCCTCGAAGCACCCTCGACGGCAGCAACAACACTGAGTGCAGGAATTTAAAGACTGCATCGACGGTGATGCCGATGAGCCGGAAGGGCAGTAGCAGCAACCACACGATCGGATAGAGCACCAACGCCAATAGCGCCAAGGGCCAGGCGACGACCAGCAGGATCAACCACAGGATAAAGGTCCACATTTTCTCCTCCATCCATGAATACGCAGCGGAGCTGCAGATTGTTCCCGTACCTGGGTTCGGGTCCGGAAAAAGTGATCAGTGATCGGTGATCAGTTCCGCCCACCTACGAGGTCGATCAGCTTGGCGGCGGCAACATTGATTGTCTTGGCAATTACGGCACCCTCTCCAATTCCTTCACGCGGATGATCGCAGGGCAACGACAGGCTCTATTTTTGCAGCACGCAACGCTGGATACAGGCCAAAAAGAATCCCCAATGAAGTAGCCAGCAGAATTGCCCAAGCCGCCTCCCCGAACGGCCATTGTGTTTCCCACCCCGAGACGTTGCAGACTATCGCGTTTCCGATCAGGCCGACGATTACCCCTGCACCCCCACCAAGGGAACCGAGGAAGGCCCCCTCGAGAAGGAACTGCACCAGGATATCCCGACGCCGCGCGCCAATCGCTCGCCGAAGACCAATTTCGGACGTACGCTCCCGAACAGACATCTGCATGACCGCAAAAATACCGAAGCCACCGGTGAGTAAAGCCGTTCCCGCAAGCGCAGCTAGCAGGATACGGAACGTCTCGCCGGTGTTGGCTTCCATGCGAAGCAGCGCAACCGGATCCTGAATCGTGAAGTCGTTTGGTCTGTTGTTAGCCAGCCCGTGACTCTCGCGAAGCAGTTCCGAGATGCGGCTCGCTGCCGTATCCAGAAGAACACCATCGTGCACCTGAACAAAGATCGAGTCGAGATGCGTGCGGCTCAGGACCCGCACCAGGGCGGAACGCAACGGGAGGTAAATGGAGTCGTTCCGCGCCTCAGCGATCCGCCCACCTCCCATGCAATGCGCAAAACCGATCACCTCAAACGGCACTCCATTAATCCGAATCCATAGGCCCAGTGGAGGAGCCTCTCCGAAGAGTTTCTCCGCCACTGTCGATCCCAACACCGTCGATCGAGCCAGTCCGCGGTCTTCCTCGGGTGACCACGTCTGCCCGACGTCAACCTTGATCTGATGCATCTCGAAATAGTCCAGCTCCACTCCTGCGACTGTTGTCAAAATCTGACGATCTCGGTACCGTACGGGGAGCAGTTCCGCTGCGAAACCGGAGAGTCGTTGGACTGATGACAGGTTTTCTCTTAGAAAAAACTCGTCCCTTCGGCTGAGGGTTGTGAAACCGGCAACCTGGGCAACGCGCTTGTTGATGAGCAGAAAGGTCCCGGCTCGAACAGCAAGGATCCGTGATCCCATTCCGCGGAGTTGGTCAAGGAGATCTGTTTCCGCCGATCTCGCCGCACCCAGCATCATCACAGCGGATCCTGTTCCGACAAAGAGAACAGCACACGAGAGAAATGTACGGAGCTTCTGACGAACCAGAAGCTCAGCGGACACAATGATTGACCGACGGAGGTTCATTCCCTGATTTGCCGCGGCTGCGCTGGCCGAAGCCCACCATTAGACGGTAATCGTGTCACTCGTGATTCTCCCGTCCAAGACATTGATGACGCGCTTGCACCGCCGTGCCACATTTGGGTCGTGGGTGACCAGGACAATCGATCGTCCCTGCTCGTGAAGCTCGTCAAAGATGTCAAGGATCTCACCACTTGCGCTGCTGTCAAGGTTCCCTGTAGGCTCGTCGGCTAGTACGAGGCTCGGTTCGTTGATCAGAGCGCGGGCGATGGCAACTCTCTGCTGCTCGCCACCGGAGAGGGTGTTTGGCTTGAAGTGCAAACGTTCGGAAAGGCCGACAGAAGCCAGGAGCCGATATGCGAACTCTTTGGCATGAGCAGGATAGGGCTCAGTGTAGAGCAAAGGGAGCATGACGTTCTCGACAACGGTAAGCCGGTCAAGCAGATGGAATAACTGGAAGACGAACCCAATCCGGCGGTTGCGGAGAACCGATAGCTCACCGTCACCGAATGACGTGACATCATTGCCGTCGAAGAGGTATTGGCCTTCTGTAGGCCGATCGAGAAAGCCGAGGATATTCATAAGGGTGCTCTTGCCGGTACCGGACGGCCCCATGATTGCGAGATACTCTCCACTTCCGATAGTCAGGTTTATGTCGTGAAGGACCGGCGTCTGCACCCCTTCGGTGAAAAAGGTTTTTTCGATTTCTTCCAGCTCGATCAATGCCCGGCCTCCCTTTCTGTACCACGACCACGGATCACGACTCGCTCTCCCAGGCGTAGCCCATTTAAGACCCTAGTCATCGAACCGTGGGTAGTGCCGATCTGGATCATCCGACGCCCGTCTCCGCCTTCCTCGCGGACGATAACAAAGGGCGTACCGGACTCGTCACGGCTGATCGCCAGAGAAGGCACAACCAGACTATCGGGAATCCTCTCAACAATGACCGTTACAGTCGCCGTCATCTGCGGCCGGAGCATCGCAGTGTTCTGACCCCTCATGCCCACCACAACGACATAGTTGACAACGTTGCTTCGCACAATGGCTTGAGGACTCACGGCATCCACGGTTCCGGAAAACGCCTCGGCCGGAAAGGCATCGACGGAAAATTCGATAGCCTGTCCGACTTTCACCTTCCCGATATCGACCTCATCTACATAGGTCTCGAGCTCGAGACGGGTCAGGTCCACGATCGTCATGAATGTTGGAACGGCAAAGCTGGCCGCGACCGTCTCACCCTCGTTGGTGGCAATCGAGGTCACAGTGCCGGAGATAGGTGCCCGAATCGTCGCATAGTCGAGGAAAATCCTCGCCTCCTCACGGAGTGCGCTGGCGTGATCGAGCGACGCTTGTGCACGTCGAAGCGCTGCGACAGCCACCGCCTCCTCCAGCTGAGCAGTTTCGAGCTCCTCTGCAGCGAGCAGCCCGGCAGCTCTCAGCTGATCACGGCGCTGTGCGATCGCAACTGCCAATCGAACCTGCGCTTCAGCCTCTGCAACGGCTGCCTCGGCACCATGGAAGGTGGCCGTTCTTTGTCGCAGGACGGTTTTGAGGTTTTTGTCTTCCTCATCTGTTGGTTTGTTCCGGAATGGGATGTTTGTTGGTTGTTTGTGTCTGGTTATCGCGCCGCAACCGACCAATATGGTT
>DAOWMR010000205.1 GCA_030642995.1 Spirochaetales bacterium | reverse complement strand
CACGTGGACGATCTGTCCTGGACAAAGAAACACAAGCATCCCAGTGCCGTCCTCACTGAAGGTGAAGAAATTGAATGCATGGTCACCCAGATTGATTCCGAGCATCACAATATCCGCCTCGGTATCAAGCAACTCTCTGAAGACCCGTGGGCATCGCTGAAAAAGGCGTTTCCTGAGCGGTCCATCATTGAAGGTGAGGTCACCAACATCACCGATTTCGGAGTCTTTGTCAGAGTTCAGGGTGGGATTGAAGGACTGATCAACAAGGCACAATTGACCGATCCGCGGGAAGAACCCTTTGAGAAAGCCGTCGAAAAGGTCACGGTGGGTGACAAAATCAGGGCTGTAGTCACAGAACTGAGTCCGTCGCGCCAGAAACTTTCGCTCTCCGTTCGCGAGCTTTCTCGCCAGGAGCAGCGCCAGGAGATTCAGAAATACATCGGCACCGAGAAGGACCACTCAACGTTCACCCTCGGTGATATCCTGAAGGACAAGGAGAGCACGTAACCGGTCCAACACTGCGGCGCCGTTCTCGTTGGCGCCGTCTTCCGCCGCGTTGGCGCCTGGTGCGCCAACATCGCGCTTCTCGATGCCATGTTCAAGACTGCCGTCGATCCACAGAAGTTCGAAACACTCATTGAGATCAACGGTCTCATCAACTCGGACTACTCCGACCCTCGAATTCTCCTCACGCGTATCCTTGAGTCGGCAACCCGGCTGACACACGGGGAGGCCAGTTCACTTCTTCTGGTTAACGAAGAGAATCAGAAGCTCTACTTCGAAATTGCACTCGGCTCCAAAGGCAAAGATGTCAAGAAATTCTCCCTGAACATTGGGGAAGGTATCGCCGGCTGGGTGGCCCAGAATAACCGATCCCTGATCGTCGAGGACGTTGATCAAGACCCCCGGTTCTATCGGGACATTGGGAAAAAGGTCGGCTTCCGCACAGAGGCTATCCTCGCGGTTCCAATGCGCATCAGGGACAAATGCGTCGGCGTCATTGAGATGATCAACAAGACCGACGGACAGCCCTTCGACGACGACGACCGGCAGTGGCTGGAGGTCTTCGCGAACCAGGCAGCTCTCGCGATCCAGAACGCCCAGTCCTTTCAGCGCGCACGCGAAGAGATCACGAATCTCCAGGACCAGCTAACCGCGGACAGGGGTTACCACACGTTCATTGGTTCAAGCAGCGCGATCAATGAGAAGCTTGATCTCGTCCAGCGTGTTGCACAAACCGATAGTTCGGTCCTGATCCTTGGGGAAAGTGGCGTTGGTAAGGAATTGTTCGCGGAACAGATCCATCTGCGTGGTCGGCGATCTGCGCAGCCGCTCGTGCGCGTCAACTGTGCTGCGCTTCCCGAAGCGCTTTTGGAGAGCGAGTTGTTCGGACATGTGAAGGGCGCCTTCACCGACGCAACGAGCAACCGCCGTGGCCGTTTTGAAATCGCAGACGGCGGTACGATTTTTCTTGACGAGATCGCGGAGTTGCCGCTTCCAATACAGGCCAAGATGCTGCGTGTCATCCAACAGCGCACATTTGAGAAGCTCGGATCCAGCGAACCGATAACCGTTGATGTCCGCATCATCGCGGCCACAAACCGGGATATTGAAAAGGCAGTGGAGGAGGGGACTTTTCGCAACGACCTCTACTACCGTCTCAATGTGCTTCCGCTTCACATCCCGCCTCTCCGACAGCGTCAGGAAGACATTCCTGAACTTGCTCACTTCTTCCTCCAACGTTTCCGACGAGAAACAAAGAAACAAGTGCGCGGTTTCACCGACGATGCAATGGCCACCATGCTCTCCTACACCTGGCCCGGGAATGTGCGCGAATTGGAGAATGCAGTTGAACGCGCCGTGGTGATCTGCCAGGATGAATTCATCCGGCCGTCCGATCTCGTTCTCCAGAAGTCGGATCAGAACGCCGAGGACCGTTACGATGCCAAGACCCTCAAGCAGTCAATGAACCTGTTCAAGAAACACTTCATAGAAAACGCGCTCCGGTCTCACAACTGGAATCAGACGGCGACCGCCAAGGTTCTCGGGATCCAGCGCACCTATCTTTCACGGCTCATCAAAGAGCTCAATATCACCCGGTAAGGACGCATACAATGAACACCACAGAATCACAAGACACAAAATCGCCCTTTCTTGATAAGCTTTCGCACTTCCTCGCACGGCATCGGATAGTCCTGATTGTCCTGATCGTCGTCGTGGCACTCGCTATTGTAGGTCTCTTCGTAGGCCTGGAGATAACCAAGAACCGAACCCAGCGTTCGCTCGTCCTCGTTGAAGAACTACAGACCTCCTACGACCACTGGATTCTCCTCGATCAGGAACTCCGTACATCCGAGTTCGACACCCTCGTCGCCGAGATAGACAATCTTCTCGAATCCTATCCGCGCACATATGCCGCACAGCGAGCTCTCTTCCTGCACGCTCACGCTCTGACCGAATTGGAGCAGTGGGCCGAAGCATCGGAGCGTTACGTTGATCTGGCAGACCGATTCCCGGACGCCTACCTGGCGCCCATTTCCCTGACACAGGCCGCAGTCGCTACAGAAAACGCTGGTGATCCCGATCTCGCGCTGGACATCCTCAATCGACTTGTTGACGGCTATGACGCCAAAAGCGCCGAAATCCCTCGGGCCCTGTTTTCCATCGGCCGGATCAACGAGGGGTTGGACAATATCGTTGACGCGGCCGAGAGCTACAATCGACTCATAGATGACTACCCCGGAAGTAGTTGGACAAACCTTGCTCGTGACCGTATAATCACGCTAACTGTTCAGGGGCGGATCGGCAGCTGACCCCGCCCCATATCGGGGGCGGCTTTGGCACGTAAAATCCTTGAGACTCGCTATTTCGGTCTGATCATCGGTATTGTGGTGATCGGAGTTTTTCTCCTCCTCATGTCCTTCACCGCAATTCCCGAGCGTCTTGAGCTCAATCTCCTGACGGTTCACTTTCGCTTGAAGAACGTTTTCCAGGGGGAGACTATCCAGGAAGGAGTAGTCCTCCAGGAACAGAATCCGGGTATCAGCCCGGATATCGTTATCGTTGGAGTTGACACCAACAGCCTCAACCGGTTTGGACGTTGGCCGTGGCCACGCTGGCGCCATGCGGATCTGGTCAATTCCTTCTCCCGGATCACCGACCAGGGTAACCGGGAAAGCGCGCTCTTTCTGGACTTTTTCTTCATCGAGCCCGCCGATGATGCTTACAGTGATGCGGTTCTCATTGAAGCCATAGAAAAGAGCAACCGGGTCTTCCTCGAAACAGTTCTGACTAATGAAGCCCCACCCCCCATGGCCGAAGATGAGTTCTTTGCGCGTCACGAAGTGCTATTCGACAATGTCGGCAGGATCACCGACATCGAGGGTCCCTGGTGGGAAATGCGAACCCACTTCGGCATTGAGCCGCCGTTGCAGCCCTATGCCGGCGCGTGCGCCGGCTACGGCCATGCCAACTTCGACCAGGATTGGGACGCGATGTTCCGGCGCCAGCCACTGATTGCAAAGGTTGCCCGGCTCGTCGACGAGATGCATCTGAACGAGTTGACCGTCGACTATCCGGTTGACTTCGGCAACTTCGAACGTCTCTCTTGGATGGACACGAACGGTATCTACCACCACATTGAATACCCACTGACCGAACGCGTACTTGACCAACTCCAGCGAGACATGGCCGCCCGTGCGCCTCAGAACGGCGTGGACACCGACAACGACGGCGAGGATGATCAGTTTTTCTCTGTCGTTCAGAAGTTCAGGGATCAGTTTATCCCGAGTATCACACTCTCTCTGGCTCTGAACTACTTCAATAAGAGCTATGAAGATCTTGAAATCGTGATCGGCGAGTACATCAGGATTCCCGGACCGCAATACTTCGACCCGACGACGCAAAACTGGGGCGAATACTCCGTCCCTGTGCGGCTGCCCGAGTACGATGCCGACGGGAATCTCACCGATGAAGGCGAGTACCGGCTTGTGGACGAGATTGTCATACCCATCAACGAGAATGGCGAGATGCTCATCAATTTCATGGGCGTCCGATCCAGCGCATCACGAGACGGCTACCAGACCTTTCCCGTGCGCTCCTACTCCGCGTACGCTTCGCGTGTTCCGGGACCGGAGCCGCTCACATGGACCCGGCCTACCTTGGCACTGGAAAATGAGATCGTCATGGTCGGCGCGTTCTCGACCGGCATGGCTGAAGACGAAAAGCTAACCCCGTACGGACTGATGTACGGCGTGGAAATGCACGCCAACACTCTGAACACGATCATCATGGATCGGTTCATTCGGTACGCACCGGTGTGGATGGACATTGCCGTCCTGGCGGCCATGGTTCTCCTGACCGCTTTCATCGCGTCCCGACTCCAGACCATCTGGTCTTTCGTCATCACCATATTCGCGATAATCATCTTCTTCTTCGCCACCACAATGATCTTTGACACCCAGGCCTTCATTGTGAATTTCTCATCCCCGGCCTTAGCCATGATTCTCACCTTCGTTGCGGTTGTGGTCTATCGAGTCATGACCGAAGAGAAGGACAAAGCGCGGATCCGGGAGATGTTCGGCAGGTACGTCAGCCCGCTTGTCGTGGACGAAATACTCGCCGATCCTCCGGAACTCGGTGGCGTGGACAAAGATCTCACCATCTTCTTTTCGGATATCCGCGGTTTCACCAAGCTCTCCGAAGGGATGACTCCCCAGGAACTCGTCAATCACCTGAATATTTACCTCGGCGTGATGACGGACATCCTCCTTGAATACAACGGCACGCTGGACAAGTACATCGGTGATGCGGTCATGTGTTTCTGGGGAGCGCCCCTCCCGCAGCCGGACCACGCCATCCTGGCATGCAAGACCGCACTCCGGCAGATGGAGGCCTTGCATCAACTCAACGAAGACTGGCCCGAGGAGAAGCGGATCAACATTGGAATTGGGATCAACTCCGGGATCACGACCGTTGGGAACATGGGCAGCCTCGGCCGGATGAACTACACCCTGGCGGGCGACAATGTGAACATCGCTGCCCGTCTTGAGGGCATCAACAAGATCTACAAGACCAATGTGCTCATCAGTGAGGGCACCTATGGCCTCGTGAAGGATCAGGTCGTGGCTAGAGAACTGGACCACATACGGCCCAAGGGCAAAGACATGCCGGTAGTAATTTACGAGTTGCTTGACGTGATTGGCGGTCTTGAACCTCCGCTGAAGAAGTAGGGGAGGGGCCCCTACCGACCGCCTATGAACAAAATCGCAATTCGCATCATTTGGTTCGTAATACCACTTGTCGTCATCTCAGCGTGTGGCATTCCAACAACCCAGTTTCTCGGTCCACCGGATGACGACACGGTTTCCTGGTCGGTCTCGCCGCCAACCGTAACCTTCGCGCACAACGTCACCGAAAACAGCGGTGAGAACTTCCGCGGCTACGAAATCTACTACAAGTTCTATCCCAAACTCCCCGACCCCATGGACGGTGACTTTGGGACTGATCGCACAGCTCTGGACGCCGCAGCTTCCGGCAGCGGAAAGAGTACCCTCGATGAACTGGGGTTCTACCGAATATTCGGCCAACTCCCGCCTGAGGAAGACGGGGAGATTGTCGTAGTTCCGCCGCTCATCTCTATTGACCAGGCCGACTCCGGAACGCCATTCCTGGTGGAGATCCTCTTCCCGAACCGCGTCTCCGTCCTCTCTCCGGATCCCGCTCGCGCGCTGTTCCTTACCAGCACGCTTTACCTCTTG
>DAOWMR010000305.1 GCA_030642995.1 Spirochaetales bacterium | reverse complement strand
TAAAAATTGAAACCGACCATTCCCTTGCTCTTGGAAGAGATCGCCGGGTCTCATGCGAAGTTCCCGGCCCAGATGTCAAAAGACAAAAGCGGTGTCTTTCACCCGACAACCTACGCTGAGCTCTTGCCACGCGTTGATGCATTCGCCGCGGGTCTCTCCAGGCTCGGGGTGTCGCGCGGAGATCGTGTCGGACTGATTTCAGATAACCGTCAGGAATGGCTCATTGCCGACCTTGCAATACTCTCCCTCGGTGCAGCCGACGTACCCCGCGGAAATGACACAACGGCCGACGAGGTGGCCTACATACTCGGTTTCTCAGGGTGCAAGGTGGTGTGCGCCGAGGACCGGGCGCAGACCCTGAAGATTCTCTCCGTCCACAAGGAGCTCCCGGATCTCGAACAAATCATCATCTTTGCCCAGGATCAGTTTGACGAATCATTGACCAAGTCGGCAGGAGATATGACGATTGTCCACTTTGCGTCGGTCGAGGCCGACGGCCTGACGGCCTTGAAAGACGACCCATCACTCGTGCAACGCGAACGGGAGCAAGGCGCGGCTGATGATGTGGCCACCGTAATATTTACCTCCGGGACAACCGGAACTCCGAAAGGGGTGATGCTGACCCATGACAACTTCCTTCACCAGGTACGCCACGTGCCGGACCTCATCAGGGTCGGCCCGAGAGACATCTGGCTCTGCGTTCTTCCGGTCTGGCACAGTTTCGAGCGCATCATGCAGTACGTTGCCATGGGTACCGCTTCGTGCCTCGCCTACTCGAAACCCATTGGGAAAATCCTCATTGAAGATCTCGGCAAAGTTCGTCCAACGTGGATGGCCTCCGTACCCCGAATCTGGGAAGCGATTATGGGGAGCGTCTATCGAAACGTGAAGACCCAGAGTTCAATCAAGCAGGCCCTTTTCCACTTCTTCGTCGCCGTTGGAAGCACGCACGCACATCTGACAAACATGCTTACGGGTCGGCTGCCGAGATTCCGGAAGCGAAATCGAGTTCTGGACGCAGTAGTGAGCATTGTTCCGTGGCTGGTACTGCTGCCGCTCAGGGGTCTGGGTAACCTCCTCGTGTTCGGCAAGCTCAAGAAGCTGCTCGGCGGCCGGTTTGTGGCCGGGATCTCGGGCGGCGGCGCGCTGCCGTCCGCTGTGGATACATTCTTTCAGGCGGCCGGGATTCTGCTCCTGGAAGGCTATGGCCTCACCGAAACCGCACCGGTGCTCGGTGTCCGTGCACAGGACCATCCCGTCCCCGGGACTGTAGGACCGGTGTTCCCCGGAACTGAGATCCGGATAATTGACGAATCCGGCGTTCCTCTCCCCCCCGGGCAGATGGGCATTGTCATGGCGCGTGGCCCGCAAGTAATGAAAGGCTACTATAAGCAACCCGAAGAGACGGCAAAAATGGTCTCGTCGGATGGGTGGATCAATACCGGTGACCTCGGCATGCTGACCTATGACAACGAGCTCAAGATAACAGGTCGAGCAAAGGACACCATCGTCCTCCGAGGCGGCGAGAACGTAGAGCCG
The DNA here is from genome assembly GCA_030642995.1 of Spirochaetales bacterium. GTDB lineage: Bacteria > Spirochaetota > Spirochaetia > DSM-27196 > SLST01 > JAHOYX01. Next base: position 2,585 of record DAOWMR010000305.1, on the reverse strand, counting down.
CTCCCAATTGAACAGAAGCTTACCGAGAGCCCCCTCATTGACCACGCCATCCTTCAGGGACAGGATCAAAAAGTGCTCGGCGTTCTGCTCGTCCCGAATGCGGAGGCCCTGATGCAACACGCCGTCGAGACCGGGATTGCCAGGGAAGGCGACAGCTTTGATGTTTCTCTGCTTGCACGGCCTGAAGTCCGGGAACTGTACGGATCAATCGTACGGGAACAGGTCCGCGTAAAAACCGGCTTCAGGACGTTCGAACGGATTGGGCCGTTCCACCTGATCCCTGGTCCGCTGACGATAGGGGATGAGCTCTCTCAGAAACAGGAAGTGAAACGCCACGTGATCGCGAAGAAGTACGCATCGGATATCGCCGCGATGTTCTCGTAGATCGGCCCGTATCCTCGGGCCGGGCTACAGCTCACCGCGCGACCGGCCCACGATGCTCCGAAGCTCTTCCATGATCTTGACCATGGCCAGGGTATCCATGGTGCAGTACCGGACCAGATTGTCGGTCAACGCGGCCGAGGATACGGCGGCCGCATCATCAGCGGCCGTATCCTCGGCCATGCCGGCCAGATACCGATAGGCGAAATTTGCTGTATAGCCATCCTTTACAACGAGATCAGAGTAGTCTTCGCCGGTGAGGATCGGAAGAACAGTCTTGAGTTTCACCTTGCCGCGCTGCGTGTTGTGGTAGTAGGCAAATTCATTGAACGGCTGCAAAAGATCAGCCATTCGGCCGGTCACGTCTTCAACTGCCGCTGATTGCTCGGGGAAGGTCTCGCCAAGTCGTGAGAGAATCCCGGCCTCAAATGCCGCCCCATAGACAAGTACGGTTCCGTCGCCTTCAAGGATACTCAGCAGTGACCGGAGCAACTCACGTCGTTGGTCGTGGTGGGGATCCATCAGGAACCACTGGTGAGCGAGTGAGGCGCCGGGAGCCTCCTCAGTGTGAATGGAGAAGAGATAGGGCACGTGCTCCCATGGGTGCGTACCGGAGTAGCGCGGAACGGCGGAACTCACCGCCTCAAAATCAAGGTAGTGCAATGGATAGGAGATCGATTCAAGAAACCGACTGATGGCATCGGCATCAATATGCGGTCTTCCACTCACGAGCGTCCGCTGTTGTATTCGTTGCCTGGCGTGGGGAAGCTTCTCCTCCGGTACATCGGTGATGGCCTCATACCCCTCGGCGAGTAATCGCCGCGCGAGTTCTCCCCCTCGATACAGATTGGTTATGTGATCATCACCAACCGGGGTCAAATCGGCCGAGCATACCGGGCACGTGTGAGGACGGGAACAGATCGTGTCGCGATGGCGCTCGAGAAACGGATCGGCCGTGAGTTCCGTGCGTAACGCATCAAGTCGATCCTTGTGTTCACCATACATGAGCCCGACGCGCCGTGTCACATCGGCCGAGATGAAGAGGGCGTCGCCTTCCAATTCATCGCCGTGGAGATAGCTCCTGTCCAGGTAGTGGACAAATTGCCGGGTGACTGTCTCCCCTGCCATCTGGGCGCAGTACCGAATGAACGCCGATTCAATCAGGTACGCCTGTTTCAGGCTGGTTGCTTCTCGAACGATCACCGTTGCGATGCCCTCCGGTCGCTGCGGATACCACAGGTCGGCTACCGCCTCAAAGGGGGGCGCAGTGATCAGCCGGTTAAGCTCGCAGCCCGGCGGCAGAGACCTTCGTTCCCGCGCAATCTCACGGACTTCGTCACGGTCCCGCCGGACGGGGAATTTCAGCTCGTGCTTTGGTCCAGGCTCCGGCCCGGTATTCGGCAACTCATCGCACAGCTTCAGGTGCGCCGATCTGGGGCACCGGAGAAAAAGAAGGTAGTCCTCTGCCGTGAACCGCGGCGCCGTGAACCGCGGCCTAGATAAGCTCGTAGGTGTCAATGGCGATCTGGAGTTCCTCATTGGTCGGCACGACAACAATCGTTGTCGGCGAATAGTCCGTGCTGACGATCCCCGCACTCGAACCGATCTCCAGATTCTTCCGGTAGTCCATCACGATTCCGAGATTCTCCAGGCGACGGCAGATGCGTTCGCGCATTTGCGCCCCATTCTCTCCGACCCCACCGGTGAAGACGAGGATGTCCACCTTGATGAGTTCGGCCGCGTAGGCGCCGATGTACTTCCGAACTCTGTGGGCATAGACTTCCAATGCGTCGGCGGCCTTCTGATCGCCCTGCTCCGCCGCCTTCTCAATATCACGCAGGTCGTTGGAGATCCCGGACAGCCCCTTCATGCCGCTTTTCTTGTTGAGCATCGTGTTGAGTTCCTCGGAACTCATGCCCCGGTCCAGCAGGAAGAAAATGATGGCGGGGTCGATGTCGCCACAACGGGTGCCCATCACGAGGCCCTCGAGCGGGGTGAACCCCATGGAAGTGTCAATGGAGCGCCCATTCTCGATTGCGGTCAGCGAACAACCGTTCCCGAGGTGAGCGGTGATCAGACTGGTGTTATCCAACGAACGGTTGAGTATCTTCACGGCTTCAGCAGCAACATAACGGTGGCTGGTCCCGTGAAAGCCGTACCGTCGGATCCTATGTTCGTCGTAGAGTTCACGAGGCAGACCGTAG
>DAOWMR010000141.1 GCA_030642995.1 Spirochaetales bacterium | reverse complement strand
TGGACGGTCACGCACTCGCGGAGGATTTTGAGCGCGCTTGGCGTCTCACCGGTGACTGGCGCTACGCTGCGGATGCGGCAATCCTTTTCTTGCGGGACGGTGACGTTGCTCTTGCTCTCGATATGGTTGTTGGTGCGTCTATTCCTCTGCGAGCCCCCCTGCTTGCGGCGGACGTTTCTCGCGATGCAGGAGACGCACCGGGTTCGCTCAATGCACTGAGCAACGCCGACGCCGAAGACGAGACACGAGTCCTTCCACGCATGGCTGATGCTCTGATGTCCATGGGTTGGCACGATGAGGCCGAACAGATCTATCTGGATCTCATCCAGAAGACGCCCGGGTTGTCCGATGTACCGTATCTCAATCTCGCATGGCTTTCGGTATCGCCTCAGGAAGCAATGGACCACTACAATGCAGCGGTGGCCGGCTTCCCGGAGTCGTGGCAAGCGGTTGAGCAACGAGCCCTTCACCTCGCTCTCTCAGATCTGGAAAGTGCATATGAGTCGCTCGGGGAATACACCGGGCCGCACGGTGGTAGCCGCGAGTCGCTGCTCAGATTGAAACTGGAACCACTCATGGACCTTCGAGGTTACGAGGCGGCTGTGTGGACCCTCGTGGCGGAGCCGGACGTTCCCGAGGATGCCCTGCGATTTGCCGTCTGGTATCTCGCCGGACGCGGACAGAATGAGGCGATCCTCGATCTCCTTGCACGCGTCGAGATCGGCTCGTCCTGGGTTCAGACCTACACCGGTATCTCTCTTGCTCGTGCCGGTAAGTGGTCCGACGCGGTGGATTCACTGAACGCTGCACACGCAGCGAGCCCCTCCTGGATGACGGCCTTGAATCTCGCACTGGCGCACTTCGCTTTCGGGAACTCGGCGCAGGGGGCCGAGGCTCTCGTCAATGCAGAGCAACTGGCGCAACGTTCGGGGCTACCGTCCGAGAGCGCGTCGGTCTTCGTCACCATCTCACGGGTGACGTCGGACAGATTAGCAGCGTATGACGCAATCACCACCGCAGTGGAAGTGGATCCGTCCAATACCCAGGCATTGCTCATTCGCCGGCAGCTTGAATCCGGATCGGGTTACTAGTAGCTTCTGGCGAGCGAGAAACCGATGAAACTCAAGAACCCCAAACAGATAGAGAGTATTCGCGAGTCCGGGGCAATTCTGGCCCGGACGCTGGAGCAACTGAGGCAACTGGTTGAGCCGGGGATAACGCTGCTGGACATTGATGCGGAGTGTCGCCGGATCCTTCGAGGCTACCACGCTCGTCCCGCATTCCTCGGATACATGGACTATCCAGCCGCAATCTGCACCTCGGTGAACGAGGCGGTGATTCACGGCATTCCGGATAAGCGGAAGCTGCGGAATGGAGACGTGGTGGGTTTGGACTGCGGCGTGGATTTTGAAGGATTCATCAGCGATTCCGCTATCACGGTGCCGGTGGGGACCATTCGCCCGGAAATCCAGAAGCTCTTGCAGGTAACCGAGGAAGCCCTTGAATTGGGGATTGCTGCTGCACGTCCCGGCGGGCGTATCCACGACATTTCCCGTGCCGTCTATCGTCACGTCAGTCGGCACAACTACGGCGTCGTTCGTCCTTACTCCGGACACGGTGTTGGGTTTGCTGTTCACGAGGAACCTCAGGTTCCCAACTATGTTTCGTCGGGACCCAATCCGCGGTTGAAACCGGGACTCGTGATCGCGGTGGAACCAATGGTCAACCTCGGCGGAGACGATATTGACGTTTGTGATGACGACTGGACGGTGGTCACTGTGGACGGGTCCATCTCCGCCCACTTTGAACACACAATTGCAATCCGGGAGGACGGGGTGGACGTGCTTACACGCCTGCCGGAGGCGATGGAGGTATCATGAAAATTCGCTGGTCGCTGCCGACCATTGTCAGCGTATCACTGTCGTTCTTGTCAATGGCCGGCGTGATCGTGCTGGCACTCGTCTCCTGTACAACAACCGTTCCGATGGAATCCTCCGCTTCGCGGTTGGTGACCGCCCCTGCAACGACCGCGATCGCCGGTCTCCGCGACCTCCAGTCCTCGTTTCATGCCATCAGCGAGTCGGTCTCTCCGAGTATTGTCCGAATAGATGTCCGTGAGCGCGTCACTCAGAATGGTCCCCAGGAAGGGCTCCCGTTCTTCGACTTTTTCTTCGGACGGCCGGATGATTCCGAGCCCGAGGATCGCGGGTTTGAACGGGGCGGTGTTGGTTCCGGTGTCATTGTGAACTCGGATGGACGGCAATACTACGTGTTAACGAATGATCACGTCGTGGGAGCTGCCGACGAGATTACCGTCGTGCTCAATGACGGTACCGAGATTGACGGCGAACTGGTCGGACGTGATTCTCGGAAGGACCTCGCAATGGTCAGTTTCCAATCCGGCCGGGATTTGCCGGTCGCACGGCTGGGGGATTCCGACTCGCTGCGAGTTGGTGACTGGGTGGTGGCAATCGGAAGCCCGTTTGGATACCAGAATACGATCACGGCGGGAATCGTGAGTGCGCTGGGACGGCGCGGTGGCCCGGAAGGAAATATCAGCGACTTCATCCAGACAGACGCTTCAATCAACCAGGGGAATTCCGGCGGGGCGCTGGTCAATCTCGACGGCGAAGTGATCGGAATCAATACCTGGATCACCAGCGACAGCGGCGGAAGCATCGGGTTGGGTTTCGCAGTACCCATCAACAATGTCATCAGATCGATCTCGGAATTCCTTGCCGACGGCGAAGTGGAATACGGGTGGCTGGGTGTGTCTATTCAGACCATCGACGCCGAGCAGGTCACGAGCCTGCAACTGCCCGATCGTTCCGGAGCGCTCGTCAACAGTGTCTTTGGAGAATCTCCTGCAGATGAGATCGGACTGCTCGCGGGCGATTTCATATCCCGAATTGGCAACGCGATGATCAGAGATTCCGACGATCTGGTGCTCATTATCGGCGAGTTACCGGTGGGTGAATCCGTGGAATTTGCCGTTGTCCGACAGGGGGAAGAACTCACCGTTTCGGTGACACTTGCGGCACGGGAAACAGACGCAACGATCAATCAATTGTACCGGCGACTCTGGCCCGGCATGTCGGTCTATCCTCTTTCTCCCGACATCGTTGAAGAGATTGGCCTTGGAATTACCAACGGTGTGATCGTCTCCCTGGTGGATCAGGGTACCGCGGCGGATATCGGCGGGCTCAGATCGTTTGACATCGTAACCTCAATCAATGGTACGGCCGTTCGTGATCTGCTATCATTCTATTCGATCATTGCCGACCCCGAGCTCAAGGAATGGCATTTTGCCGGGATCCGAGACGGGGAAGAGTTTGAAGTTACGGTGGTTCGCTAATGGCCAAAGAGTTCCTCTCTCAACAGACAGTTCGGGATAATTCGCTCAAACTTGCGCGAAGGATTCGCGCGGATGGATTCATCCCCGACGTGATCTACGTCAGCCTGCGTGGCGGGGCCTATGTTGGCAACGTAATCAGCGAGTATTTCAAGCTGATTCGCCGGGGACAACGTCCGGTGTTCTATGCGGCAGTGGTTGCGCGTTCCTACACGGACACCCACACCCGGGAGCGCGTAATGGTGGACGGATGGACATACAGTCCTGAATTCCTGCGCAGCGGCGACCGGGTCCTCCTGATTGACGATATTTTCGATTCGGGCCGCACAATCAATCATCTCGTGGAGATTCTTCTGGAGAAGGGGATCCCGCGCTCCGACATAAAGATCGCGGTGCATGACTACAAAATCCGAACCTTTGTTCCTGAGCGACTACCCATCCAACCAGACTACTGGTGCCGACAGCACGTCGTGGAAACACCTGAGCAAGATATCTGGATTCACTACCTCAGCCACGAGTTGGTCGGACTGACACACGACGAAATCAAAGAATACTATTCAGACGACGCTGAAGTCCGGGCGGCAATCACCGAAGTTGCAGAACTGCCGCTGGAGTAGCTACGCGCGGGGGTTTCTGCTGCAGCGACTCCCTACTCGCGTACCCACTGAGGTGGGTCCGCGCCGTACAGGGCCTTCCACAGGCCGAGATTGGATGTTCCGGCAAAGAGCAAGTCCCCGGTCTTCAATTCGTAGTCCTCACCAGACTGCGCGGGCACATGCACCGTACAAGCCTCGTCCACGTAGAAGGTGAGTATCGTCGCCTGGGCGAGCTTGCTTGCCTCGTAGTTAGAGACTTCAGCCGCCGGGGTTGTCGGGCTGAAATCCACGGGGTCCAGCTCCCTGTATCCGTGTCCCTCCGTGCCAACCACCAGCAGTTGGGAGCCTCCATTGTCAATGGCGGTCATGTCAGTGAACTGCAACGGATCTTCGTCACTGGTGCTCACCGGATATGCGGTCTCGTTTACGGTCCAAGTAGTGCCGAAATCGTTGGAGTGATAGAGGTACCCTTCATTGTCGGCGATCCAGAGGGTAAGCGTGGCCGGATGGAAGTAGATACCACCGAACTCCGGCTGTCGGTCAACAATGCCGAGATTTGCCGTCACATCAACTGGATCAAGCAGGTTGTTGAGCCCGTCGCTGTCGATGAGAATTGACTTCTGAGTCAGGAAGGCAACTGCGCCGACGGCATTTTCTGCCACGTCGATCACGGGCAGGTTGCCCACGGTTCCGACAACTTCAGCGAATGTGCCTGCGGCGCCCGTCGTACTCGCGTACACGCTATAGCGGGAGGTGACACCCGATTTCTTGACCACAGCCAGTAGATAGGTATCGGCTGGGTCGTTCGCAACAAACACCTTCCCGATCCCCGCCACATCGGTATGCTCCGTCCCGAAAACAGGCTCCGTGGCCACCTGGGCGGGGCTCGTGGCCGGATCTATCGTGTAGACGCCCCCCTCAGTGCCGTTCTGGGACGAGTATGCGGCATAGACGAGATCGGCTCCGGATCCGTCAAAGACTACGAGTGAACTGGTTGTAAAGCTTGACGCTCCCGGTGACGCAACGGCCGCCCACTGAGCAACGTCTCCAGCGGGATAATCGGGATCGGCAACGTCCCGGCGCCACAGCGTTGCAGCCGCTATGAAATAGCCGCCGGTGGATTCCGCAATCGCGCCAACGAGCAAATCATTGTCAAGGTCGCGATCGTCAATGATCTCGCGCTCGAGCGCAATACTCTCAAACAGACCAATCGGGCTCTGGGAACATCCAGCGAGAACCCCGAGGAGGACGAGAATGGCCAAGGCGGCAAGAATTGGTATGTGTCGTCGCATTATTCGCTCCTAGAAGTGGTAGAGAGCACTGAGCGTGAACTCAAGGAAGTTCCCGTAGCGAGTAGCATCGGCGCCGGCGGGGCTGGTAGCTGAATAGATCTGCGGGACGAACCAGTAGAAGAGGTTCGCGCCGAATGCCCACTGAGAACTGTAATCCCACAGGAATGCCCCCCCCGCTTTGACAAAGGGGTCAATTTTCGAGTTATCCGAAATCCGACTGAAGTTCACGCCGGCGGCAAGGGTTACGGGAACTTCGAAGGGGTAGAAATTGAAAATGTAGCTAGCCCGGACCGCAATCGGAAGCATGAACAGGGTGCGGAAGTTCGGCGTGAACGAGAAGCTTCCGCCCACTTCCACACCAACGGTGACGTTGGTGGAGAGATAGCTTTCCCAGACAAGCGAGCCCGCACCGCCGAGAGTGAGATTGGCGGGTTCCAATCCATCCGGTCCGCCAAAGAAGAAGAGCGGAAAAAAGGTGCCCAGATTTATACGGAGGGTCTGATCGCCAAGCGAATAGACTGGAACGAAGAGCTCTTCGTCGCCGTTACCATCCTGTGCAACTGCAGGAACGAGCAGAATGGAAATCAGAGTCATCAACAGAAACGCTTTTCTCATCAGCCTTGCCCTATGGTTCATCTATGGTGCTGAAGAAGGTAACACGGCGGGCCGGGTCTTTCAATCCTGATTGGTTGCCGGACAGTGGCTTTCTGTGATACACAAACCTCAAATCTATGGCCGACATTATTGATGGCAATGCACTGTCAAAGTCCCTTCGCGAACAGATCGCCGAGACAAGACACATCGCTGGGGTGACACCGGGACTTGCGACCATCCTCGTAGGGGATGATCCAGCCAGTGCGTCTTATGTTCGCAGCAAACAGCGTGCCTGTGAACGTGCGGGCTTCTACGCGGAAGACGTTCGCTTGCCGGAAGACATCACTCAGGCGGAGCTTGAGGACGTCATCCGACGAATGAACGCTCGAGAAGAGATACACGGAGTTCTTGTTCAGCAACCGCTCCCGACGCATATCAATACCGAAGCCGTGGTGGCCGCCGTGGATCCGGACAAGGATGTTGACGGATTTCATCCAGTGAATCTGGGGCGTTTGATGAGAGGTGACCGCGGATTCCTGCCGTGCACACCTTTCGGTATTGCCCGGCTCCTGTCATCGGCCGGGATTTCGGTCTCCGGCAAGAACGTCGTAATCGTCGGCCGGAGCCTCCTCGTCGGGAAACCGCTGGCGCTTCTGTTGCTGGCAAAAGTGGGGCCCGGGGGACGCCTTCAGGAAACGGGTGACGCGACGGTAACCGTCTGTCACAGCAGAACACGTGATCTCTCATCTGTCACCCTCGGCGCGGACATTCTTGTGTGCGCCATGGGACGCCCTGAGTTCGTCGGCGCGGACATGGTTCGCAGTGGCGCGACGGTCGTGGACGTGGGGATCAACCGCGTGGAGGATTCGACCAGGCCGCGCGGGTACCGCCTCGTCGGGGATGTCATGTACGACGAGGTGTCGGAAAAGGCGGGTGCCATCACGCCCGTGCCGGGCGGGGTTGGCCCCATGACGGTCACAATGCTCCTGTACAACACGCTTCAATCGGCTCGGAATCTCTATTCGCAGGATCCTCTCTCAGGAGCTCGAAATGAATCGGGTTGAATCTGTGGAGGATCGCGTTCATGTCACCAATGTGCTGATAAGTGTGTCCGACAAACGGGAACTCGAGCAATTGGTCCCCGGACTTCTCGAGACTGATGCAATAGTCCTGTATTCAACGGGCGGAACCTACGACCGCATCCAGTCGATACTTGATCCGGCAAATCACCACCGCCTGAGAAAGGTCAGCGACTAC
>DAOWMR010000304.1 GCA_030642995.1 Spirochaetales bacterium | reverse complement strand
GGAACGAGCGGGGCCGGCCTTTCACGGTGACCCTTGACGGACTTCTCGCCCGCGTGGTCCAGCATGAGTTGGATCACTTCAACGGCGTTCTCTTCATCGATTACCTGACAGATGTCACGCGGGACCAGGTGATGGCCGCGTATGACTCCTCCGTTGATTCGGCCTCGGCGGCACGTAACTGATAGCGTGAGAATTCTGTTTGCCGGCACGCCCGAAATCGCCGTACCATCGTTGAACACACTTGCCGCGGGTCGGGACGAAGTTGTCGGTGTATTGACCGCTCCAGATCGTGGTGTGGGGCGCGGCCGTCGGATTGCTCTGAGCCCGGTGAAGGAACGTGCCGCTAAACTCGGCATTCCAGTCCTGCAGCCGAACCGGCTTGGCAGAGATGCACGCCGGTCCGTCCGTGAACTGAATCCGGACTTGCTCGTCTGTGTTGCCTACGGCAGGATGTTCGGACCGAAGTTCCTGGCCCTCTTCAGGTCGGGTGGAATAAACCTTCATCCGTCGTTGCTCCCCCGGTATCGTGGCCCTGCCCCGATTCCCGCGGCAATTCTGGCCGGTGACGCGCAGACCGGTGTGACAATCCAGGCCCTTGCGCTCCAGATGGACGCAGGCGATATCCTTGCGCAGGGAGTTGTCCCGCTCTCCGGCACTGAAACCACCGGAACACTGACCGAACGGTTGGCCGACGTAGGGGCGCGAATCCTTGCCGAAACCGTAGGTACCATTGCGTCCGGAAATCAGGCATCGAGACCGCAGAACGAGGACGACGCTACCTACACCGGGCTCATCAACAAGTCCGATGGGGAAATCGACTGGTCTACCCCGGCAGAGGTCATTGAACGCGCGGTGCGGGCCTATCAGCCATGGCCGTCGGCCTTCACGACGTTCAAGGGACAGAGGCTGAACGTCCTCGAGTCCAAATCGATCTCAGATCCTGATGATGCGCAGGTTCACGCCCCCGGCCCTGCGCCCGGCACGGTGATTCGGGTAGACACGGAACAAGGGATTCTGGTAGAAACAGGGAACGGCCAACTGGCGCTCGCGAAGCTCCAGCTGCAATCCAGGAAAGCACTTAGCTGGAACAGCTTTCTCAACGGAGTCCATGACTTCGTGGGTGCCGTGCTCGGAGGCTGATCATTGCGCGAAACCTTCAGAGATAGACTTCGGAACATCGTTCCATCCCGGTACGATGACCCGGACGTTCGACTCTTCAAGATCATCATCTACACGTTCGTCGGCGCCGTCCTGCTCATGATCATCGCCGGCCTCACCTCGTTCTTTGTGTCTCTGCGAGGCGCCGAAGAGACGATGGTGCCGGACGTCAAGAACGAAAGCCTGATGGATGCCATGTTGCTCCTGCAGGAACGCGGCATTTCAACAGAAATCGAGGTCCGGTTTTCCGCCGACCCTGCGCTGGCCGGCAAAGTCATTGCCCAATCGCCGCCCCCGGGAACCCTGGTCCGTGCCGGGAAGATCATGGACCTGGTAGTCAGCCGCGGGGCGCGCATTGACCGGATTGGGACCTACGTAGGGCGGACCCTCGTGGACATCCGAGCGGAGCTACGCGCGCTCTTTGCAACCGGTGACCAGACTATTCAGATAGGCGATGTGAGCTACGTGTTCAACGAGGCGGAGGCTGGGACGGTGATTGCTCAGGATCCACCGCCTGCAACAGACATCACATCGATTACGAAGGTTGACCTGGTTGTGAGTCGTGGACCGGATGTTGAGCGCGTCACCGTTCCGTCGTTCATAGGCCTGCCCTTTGAACTCGCCATCAGCCGATTAGCGCAGGCGAGCATCCCGTTTGTGTTTGAACTACGTGACGCCGAGGTGGACGAGCAGTCCGGATTGGTAGTGGGCCAGGATCCGGACCCGGCGACCGAGGTGGCTATGGGCGAGTTTGTCACGCTTACCATGACCCGTCCTGCCGTGGTCCCCGAAGGATTTGTCTTTGGTCTCTATGACCGCCCCCTCCCCGGGTACACGGTCTCCGTCGATCTGACCCTCGAAGCCCAGTTTCCACGCGGAGATCGCGAGGTACTCGTTGCCATGCTGCATCCCGGCGTCAGATTCTCGGTGCCCTACCTCGTGCCGGAGAACTCGGCGCTCATTCTCTCTCGATCCGGACAGGAGATCCTGCGTTCGGTGGTTCGGGCCGAGGCTCCGGTTGAGGAAGACGAAGAAGGCGCCGCGGAGAGCGAGTAGCGGTTCGGGCGGGATCAGATCTTGCAGTCACATGATTCACCAATCGCCAACGTGCTTTTGATCCTGATCTCTTGGGGCGCCTTGGCCGCGTTGCCGGTGATCTTGTGGTGCAGAATGCGCGCGGTGGTGTCGGCAATCTCCTTCTCTACTTTTTCCAGGGCTGTCGGCCGGGGTGTCAAGGCGTCGATGACGAGCGGCTGGTCAAAGGAAACCACGGCCACATCTTGAGGTATACGCATGCTGAGCGCATGGAAAGCCTTATAGCCTCCGAGGAGTAGCTGGGAGTTGGCGTAGAAAACGGCGCTGGGTTTGTTGTGTGATTCCATGAGTTCCAGCGTGGCGCTGTAGCCGCCGTTGATGTCTTCCCACTCGACGGTGCGCACAATCGACTCGTCTACACTGATGCCGTGTCTCGCCAATCCGTGCTTGTATCCGAGAAGTCGTTCGAATCCGGAGGATTCTTGCACGGGTCCAGTGACACAGGCGATCCGTGAATGACCGTGTCCGACGAGATGGTCCACAAGAAGGTCCGCGCCGTGTTCATTGTCGTGGAGAATGTAGTCCAGGCTGGTGTCGTTGAAGCGGTTGTCTATTATTGCTAACGGCGTCTCCCGAAGCTTTGGCAGCTTGTCGGTCCATTGTTCGAATGAGCCCACCGGTGCGACAATGATGCCCTCTACGTTCTTCTCCATCAATGAACGCAGCGAGTCCAACTCGTTGTCCAGGCTGTGAGACGTGAAACAGATCAGCGTGCTGTAGTTGAGCCGGCGGAAGTAGGAGTCGATGATCATTCCAATCTCGCCGAAGAATCCGTTAGTGATGTTGGGGACTACATAGCCTATCGTGTGAGTCTTCTGATTTCGGAGACTCCTCGCGGCCCAATTGGGCGAGTAGGAGTACCGCTCCACGATTTCCATTACCTGCTTCTTGGTTTGCTCGTTGATGTCCGGATGATCGTGAATTGCCCGTGACACCGTCTTGATCGAGTAGCCGCTTATTCGCGCGATGTCCTTCAAGGTGATAACACTATCCTCACTCTGTTCTTTCCGCACTTCTCTCACCATCGTTTGGGCCATTCTGCCGCAGCGCGGAGGGTTTCCGATAGAGGAAGTATGCCAAGTACGTCAAGGATACTACAACTACCGATAGGAACACCTGCGTGTAGTGAAACATGCGGATGGATCCGGTATTGACGACCAGCGATCCGAGGAGTGGCCCGAAAGCAAACCCTATCGCCCCGACTCCAATAATCGCCGCCGTCTTTCTCTCCGAGCGGAAGACGGATGAGCTCGTCATCACGAGGACAGGCCACATCGGTCCGGCGGATGCGCCGAGAATACAGACCGCGACAATGCTTCCGATGAGTCCCGGGGTAACCAACAGGAGGAAGGTCGACAACACCAGCAAAACCGATGACGCGAGAAGCGTCGGCCAGAGCGTTAACTGCGAAGGAATCAACATGATGCTAAGTCGGCCCACAATCATTCCCGACCAGAATGCGACCAAGACGAGAGCAGCGTTTCTTGTGGTCAGGAGATACGCCCTTTCAAACGCGTATGAAAGCCACGAGGCCGACAGGCTCTCAACGGCGACATAGCACATCATCACCAGCAGAAACAGTACATAGAGACTCTCGCTGGCATGCGCCCGGACTTCGGATGCCTTAGTTCCACGCCGGGGCTCTGCCGTCGCAGGGACGGATCGGAGCCTGTATCGGTTCACGATGAGAAACAGAACCATGATCAAGGCCGATAGAGCGGTAAAGACAAGGAAGACTTCATACCAGCTCAGACCGAAGCCAAGGCACAGATAGACGATCTGCGGCGCGGCAATCGCACCGAGACAATAGAAGACTTGCGAGAGACAGAGACTCTTGCTGGAATCTGCGCTGCTGAGATTGGAAATCTGGATGGATGAGAAAGTCTCCACCGC
>DAOWMR010000102.1 GCA_030642995.1 Spirochaetales bacterium | reverse complement strand
TCAATCTCTTCCGGTGATGGAATGCGGAAGAACTTGGAGTCCGACTGCGAGGCAAACATGAACCCGTGCCGGAGAGTCCGGTAGGATTTCTTGTTGAAATCGCTGTCGAGACTTAAGCCTTTTGTCCGCTTGTCCGGAATGTTCCGGAGCTCGATGACGGCGTCACGCAGCTTGGATGGGTGGACGCTCGGGATGGGAGTTGGAAGAAACGGATTCTTGTCGATCTCTGCCATGAAGTCGTCTATGTTCAGATCAATTTGGGTGTAGAAAATACTCGGTACGCCCTTCGGGTTGTCGGGATCGGTGATGGCCTTGCCGAACTCCGGGAAGCTCAACCTGGTGAGGACGAGCATGCGCATCGGCGTGATCTCGGCGAAGAGGCGGATGAAACCCGGACTGTGCTTGAAGTCGTACGGTTCCGGATCCAGTCCCAGAACCACCGCCGACGGTGTCGTGACATACAGCCGCTTGATGGCATCGAAGCCGACGTGCTCGAGTACCCGGTAGGTGCAGATGAACTTGGTTGCCTTCGGCCTGCCGTCGTCATGTTCCACCAACCCCTCGATCCCCCGATCGATATTGAAGAATTCATGGCGGTAGTTGATGTCAATCTCCGCAAAGATCACCTTTCCGTCGTAGTGGCGTGTGGAGCCCGACATGTAGTGAGCCGCAAACTCTTCGGGGCTGTACTGGGAACCGATGAGCGAACAATTGGGGTGTAGGGTCATGTACAGATGATTCTGATGGTTCATGTGATTCTCCTCCTGTGCAGGCCGGGTCAAAGGACCGAATAGGTGACGGTCAGCCCGGCCATGACGATAGACACAATCGTCATCAGCTTGATGAGAATGTTCAACGATGGTCCCGATGTGTCCTTGAACGGATCCCCGACCGTGTCTCCGATGATCGCGGCCTTATGTGCAGGCGAGCCCTTGCCGCCGTAGTTTCCTTCCTCTATGTGCTTCTTTGCATTGTCCCAGGAACCGCCCGAGTTTGCCATAAATACGGCAAGAACGAAACCAGTCGCCAGGCTGCCGACGAGGAGTCCCATGACGCCGGCCACGCCGAACAACAGACCGATCACGATGGGCACAATCAGCGGGAGAAGCGACGGGAGGAGCATTGCCGACTGTGCACCCTTGGTTGAGATCTCTACGCACCGCGCATAGTCCGGTTCTGCGGTCCCCTGCAAGATACCCGCGATCTCCCGGAACTGCCGGCGAACTTCCTCCACCATTCGGTAAGCGACTGTTCCGACGGCATTCATCGTGAGACCACAGAAGAGGAAGGCCATCATGGAGCCCATGAGCATGCCGGCGAGCACGCGGGGGTTCATGAGATTCACCTGGAAGTACTCCATGAAATCGGTCAGCGAAGCAGAACTCGTTGCAATCTCGGCGCCGTTCTGCAGCTGGATGACCGTGTCTCCGTTTCTCAGGAGGCCGCTCCGGATCACCTCGAGGTATGATGCCAGAAGCGCGAGTCCGGTCAGGGCGGCGGAGCCGATCGCGAAACCCTTCCCGGTGGCCGCAGTCGTATTGCCGAGGGTATCCAGCGCGTCGGTCCGAGTGCGGACCTCTTTGCCCAGTTCCGACATCTCGGCATTTCCGCCGGCATTGTCCGCGATTGGCCCGAAAGCGTCGGTTGCCAGGGTTATGCCGAGGGTGGAGAGCATGCCGACGGCCGCAATCCCAATGCCGTAAAGTCCCATGCTGAGGTTCGTCATGTCAAAACCGGACGCAAAGAGAAAACTCACGATAGTGCCTATGACGATGAAAAGGACGGGGAAGGCGGCGGAGATCATTCCCAAGCCCAATCCTGTGATAATGACGGTTGCCGGTCCGGTGAGTGCGTTGCGCGCGACTTCGCGTGTGGGCGGATAGGTTGATGAGGTGTAATACTCGGTGACCTTGCCAATTCCGATCCCGACGATCAGTCCGGTCACAATCGATCCCCAGATCCCGAGATAATTGGGCAGATTGAGGAGTCGCAGGAGCCCGAGGGAGGCCACGACAATCAGGATAGAACTCAGATTAACACCACGGCTCAGTGCCCGCAGCAGAGTTCGCTGATCGGCATCCTCGCGGGTCCTCACCGCGAACACGCCGAGTACGGAGAAGATCGTACCAAACGCTGCAATGAGCATAGGCGCAACAACCGCTCTGAACTGGATACCGACATCAAAGTTGAACGCCGCCGCACCAAGCGCCGCCGTGGCCAGGATGGAGCCGGCATAGGACTCGTAGAGGTCGGCACCCATGCCGGCCACGTCCCCGACGTTATCACCCACGTTGTCCGCAATGGTCGCCGGATTGCGCACGTCATCCTCGGGGATGCCCGCTTCAATCTTGCCTACCAGATCTGCACCGACGTCCGCGGCCTTCGTGAAGATTCCCCCGCCAACCCGGGCGAAGAGAGCCTGCGTGGAGGCTCCCACACCAAAAGTGAGCATTGTCGTCGTGACAATGACCAGACTCTCGGTACCGGCCGTGGCTGGATAGACGGCATTCAAAATGAGGAACCAGATTGATATGTCCAGCAGTCCCAGCCCTACGACAACGAGTCCCATGACCGCGCCGCTGCGGAAGGCAATTCTCAATCCACCGTTGAGGGACTCGCGGGCCGCGTTTGCGGTGCGCGCCGAGGCGTGCGTGGCGGTTCGCATTCCGAAGAAGCCTGCGAGGGCCGAGAAGAACCCGCCGGTGAGGAACGCTCCCGGCATCCACGGATTCTGCACGTGCAACCCGTAGGCGAGCAGGGCGAAAAACGCAGTCAGGACGACAAACACAATGGCCACTACCTTGTACTGCTGTTTCAGATAGGCCATGGCGCCGTCACGGACATACGAGGCGATCTTCTTCATCTGATCGGTTCCCTCGCTGGCCTGCTTCATCTGGCGATAGAAGTAGTAAGCGAATATGAGAGTTAGCACCGCACAAGCCGGCACAATCCAAAAAAGCTTCACAAGCATGAAACAGCCTCCACACGGGGGTCTCCGACGGACCCCGGAATCGAACACCATATCACTGGTTCATGAGAATCCGCAACAGTTTTGTGGCCCCAAGGACAGGCGCTACCGCAACTGAACCTGCAGTGTCAATTCGTAGGTGTTGGTCTCCGTGTCCATGCGGTACGGATAGAGCCAGAGACCACCGGCCGTTGTTGCGTAGAACATGAGAAAGGTGCTCGGAGCGCCCGTGTCGCCGAGACCGCGCGCATGGCCACTGTCCACCTGCCAGACTGATCCAAACCGCTTCACGCTGTAGTTGTGGGTATGCCCACAGATATACGCGGTCACTTCCGCATCCTCAAGTGCGGTCCAGAATCGATCACGGTTCGATGGATACTGATCGAGGCTGTCACCCTCATGTCGGATGCGACCGGTCTCAATGTCCGGCAGAACGAATGCCGGTTCGTGCCCGAAGACCAACGCAGTCTCGGCGGTACGGTTTGCGAGATCGTCCGTCAGCCAAGCGTACGTGGCATCCGTCACATCCCCGTCCGTTCCGGTATCAGAAATACCGTCGAAGTACTCATTGAGGATAACGAAATGAATGCCGTCGGCTTCAAAGCTGTACGTCGTGCTTTCCGTACCGACAGGGCCCGAACGAAGGTTCTCAGGCACGTAGGCTCCTCCCGGATCGAAAGCTCGAATGAAGTCCATGTCGGCTGCCGCCTCGGCTTCGTGGTTTCCGACCACTGGGAACCACCCGTAGTCGGCCGACACATAGGTTGTCAGCGTCTGATAAACAACATCCGGTGGATCGATGTCTCCCGCGGAGACCATGAACACTCCAGGCCCGCCGTCGTGCAGCCTCTCTGCGACCCCGCGGAAGTAGCGACGATCATCAGCGGCATAGTCGCGCATGTCGGAAGCAACGGCAAAGGCAAGCGTGATCTCTCCGTCGGGAGTAGCGAAGGTGTCAGACGGTGGGGCCGCAGGCGGCGCACACGATGCCAGGAGAAGTGCAGCGATTACCACAGCCATCCCGGCACGAGTAACTGCAGAATAGTGGTTTCGTCGTGGCAACATCAGGCTATTGACCGATCGGGGCTATTGCACCCGAGCGAGTATCAGTATGTGTCCAAGCGAGTGACGTACCCATCGTCCACGGCAACCAGTTCGCCGGAGATCGTGCTTTCATCGCCACCATCGAGCTGCCGATACTCGTACTTCACCAGATCGCCGGGGACGTCGGCCACGAACCACCAATGATACTCGAGACGTACGCTGGACCCGGCGTCGCTGATTTCGTAGGTCACATGTTCAGCCGTGTATGTCCCGCTGCGGACCGTGATTCGTTCCGTGCTCCGGGAGTACTCATCGCCGAACCCATCCGAGTAGACAACCGATTCCTCTCCTGTCTGAGGCGGCGCTTCTTCTTCACCGTAATCAAAAGCGTGTCTTGTGATGTTTCCGGAATCGGCGTCTCTCCAGACAATTTCAAGCGGAGCATATTCATCATCCATGAGCACCTCATACTCCAGGGCATCCTCCTCGCTCTGATAGCCGAGGAACCACCAGCTGGTTCCATCAGAGTTGCGCTTGAGGAGTGCGCGCTCGGCCGTGAACAAACTTTCGTCGTTCTCATCGCCGCCGGTGATCTCCCACGTCACCCCTTGGCCCTCGCGGAAGTCATCGCAGTTTGGATCGTGGCCGCCGAGGAAGAACACCTGGAAGTAGGCAACGTTGAAGAGCATGACATTCTCGAGAGCCGCGAGTTTGCCGAAGGCACTTTGACTCCTGGAGACGCTCTGTCCGTCCGTGGTCTGCCCGTCGCTGGTCTGTTCCTCAGCTGTTTCATCGGCAACCGCCTCTATCGTCTTGTCCAGCAGACGGTCCACGGCCGACATGGTTGACATACAACCGGAGATCATCAGGGCGCCGAATGCCATGAGTACGGTTGCCACCACAATCGTGCGTTTTCGATTATTGATCATACCTTCCCCCTTTGAATCCCGAAGGGGACTCTGAGTACCCACACACTATACCATGTGCGATGGTCTTCTCTTGACAGGAGTGGTATTCACCGGCACGCTGGTGAAAACTCGGAGGCCATCTGTGAAACGATTTCGTGGGAGCGTTGGACTAATCGTAGGGATCATTCTTCTGATTGCATCGGGCGCAGCAAGCGCTCAGAGCAAGACCGGCGTGGCGAGGCCCGACTGGCAGCTCAATCCTACCTACGGTACGGTAGAGCTGGGGGCGGGGTTCCAGCCTGATCCCAATCTGACTGCAGTGCGCGCCGGTGGAAATGCCGACCTGGAATCCATTGGGTTCTACGGATACGTGGCGGAGGCCCCTGATCTGGATCTTCAATATGAGGCCGGCGGCTATTCGCTGTACATCTACGTCAGCGATGCGCAGGCCGATACGGTCCTGCTGATCAACGATCCGATGGGCGAGTGGTTTTTCAACGACGACGCCGATGGTCTGGATCTCAGGTCCGGGATCGTAATCCATGATCCCGAGAGCGGTCTCTACGACATCTGGGTGGGGACTTTTGATACGGGCATGGTCCAGGCGGAGATCGCGATTTCCGAGATGAGCTGGGGTTCCGCGCCGTCGGGCGAGGGTGAAATGCCCGACTGGGAGCTTGAACCCACCTTCGGTACCGTGGATCTGGCTGCGGGGTTCAAGCGAGATCCGTACGAGATCGAACTGATTGCCGGTGGCAGTGCCGACCTGAATTCCGTCGGGTTTTCCGGGTACGTGGCGACGGCCCCTGATGTGGATCTTCAATATGAGGCCGGCGGCTATTCGCTGTACATATACGTCACCGGTACGGGGGACGATACGGTCCTGCTGATCAACGATCCGATGGGCGACTGGCTCTTCAACGACGATGCCGACGGTCTGGGTCTCAGGTCGGGGATCGAAATCCGCAATCCGGATAGCGGTCTCTACGACATCTGGGTGGGCACCTATGGATACGATCTCATATCGGCGACCCTCGTGATATCGGAAGCCGGCTGGTAGTACAGCCGACACGCCACCTCTGTCCGCTCGCACTTGCAAAAGAAACCTTGACATCTGCTACTCTGTTGTATATACTACGGTATACGTACTACGCAATGGGAGGTATCGATGCAGGAATGGACCAGACAGTTTCGCAAGGGCCTGCTCGAGTTATGCGTTCTCAACGTTCTCGGAACGAGTGAAAGCTACGGCTACGAGATCGTCCGCAATCTGGAGCAGTATGACGAACTGGCGGTCAGCGAGAGCACGCTCTATCCGATCCTGTCTCGATTGAGAAAGGACGGATTCCTCAAGGTGCGCGTCGGTCCGTCGCAGAGCGGACCACCGCGGAGATACTTCTCGTTGACAAACCTGGGAAAGACTTACACAGAAGGACTCAATCAATACTGGGACGATTTGACAAGAGCCGTGAATCGGCTGCGCAGGTCAATCGGAAAGGAGATACAGAAATGACGGAACAAGACAAAAAGAGCATCCGAGAATACCTCGATCAAGTGAGGAGGCACAGCGGCAACCGGGGTCCTGCCGAGCAGCAGGAACTCGTCCGGGCTCTTGAGGAACACATCCACGAGATCATCAACGCCAAACCAGGGTCACAAGAGCCGGTTGACGTCAAGGCGATACTGTTGGAGATGGATCCACCGGAATCGTTCGGAACTCCCACGGATCAGGAGGATTCAGAGCGCTCCGGAGAGTTCCGCCGGATGAGCCTTGGCAAGCTATCCCTGGTTGTTCTGATCACGGCGGTGACGACTCCGTTTCTCCTCATGGCAATCGGCCAGCTTGTCCGCGGAACCATCGGTAGCATTGCGACCGTCGGGATACCGCTCGGGATTGTGCTTCTCGTGGTTGCGCTCTCACTGGGTATTGCTGCTCGCAAGGAGCGAGCCGGCAAGGCGACGATCATCGCGTCTGCAATCATCCTTGCATCATTGGCTGTGTTTGTTCCGGTCAATATGGTCTTTTGGACGGGCGGCGAGGAAACCGGAGAATCAATGCAGATAATCGAGTCCGAACCGGCCGGCGAACCGGCCCAACCGCCAACTGAATAACCGGAGGTCAAAATCGATTCGGCCTCACAGCCTTGTCGCCATCCGATTTCCACTCTCGTACCGGCGGAGCCCAAGCTTGAACAGCCCGGCCGCCGCGGCCACGATGGCAAGATCGGCAAGAATGACAATCCCCATCAGGATTGGGTCAAACTCCTTGAACACGCGGGCCGGGATGTAACCGACGAGAGCTGCCGGGATGAGGCTGTGGAGCACGATCATTGGCGCTCCCTTGAAGATGGACCCCGGGTAGAGCATGAAGGTGATGGTCATCTCGCCGGCCATTTGAGCGAAGCTCTCGGCATTACCGAAGAAGAAGGTCAGGCTGTGGTAGAGAGTCCGCACCGCCGTGAGGACCATCATCATCAGCACTGAGAAGAACAGAAAGAGTGCCCACGACTGGAGGGTCATCGTCTGGGTCGCCGAGAAGAGGATGAGCCCGTACGCGATGTCTCCCCAGCCGGAGACGATCATGCGGGAAGCGAGCAAGTTTGGGAGCACCGGTTTCGGCTGGAGGAGATAGACGTCCAGTTCGCCTGAGTAGATCACCCGCGAGATGAAGGGCGCATTGCCGAACAGGACCACACTCATCCCGAATCCCATGGCCGCGAGTGCCCACAAGAACATCACATCGTTGAAGTCGAACCCTTTGATGTCGCCGCCGATTCGCTGGAAGAGGAAATACCAGAATATGATGAAGGCACTGTTGTTCAGGGCCATCCCGAATACCTGAATGATGAAACTGCCCTTGTAGGCCATGTTGGCGCTCAGGTTGAATCGGAAATAGTGGCGCATGAGACGGAGGATTCCCGTTCCGTGCCTGGATCTTCCCGTCATCTTAACCTCCCTGCACGTGCAGCTTACGAACGGCTGCACGAAAAAGCATCGCGGCGATCAGCCCGAAGAGGGCCACGTAGGCAACCTGACCGATGAGCGTGGTTATCACCCGCTCGGAACTGAAGTCCACAAAGACGGTCGCAGGCCAGTAGGCCGCGAAGGCGAACGGGGTGAAGCGCGCGATTCTCTCCAGCCACTCCGGGTAGAAATCGATTGGGATGAACATCCCTCCAATCACGAACACGAGCTTCTGGATGATCCACCAGAACGGCATGACCTCCTCGAACCAGAAGGCGAGCAAGCCGATGATCGCCTGAAGGATCGTGCCGATGAGGATGCCCAGCACAATGGTCACCAGGCCGATTGGAAGCGCGTGGAAGTATCCGGGCAGCGGCCCCACCATGATGAAAGCCAGAACAAACCCCTCTATCAGCAGCGGAAGAGCCTTCACGATGTTCTCGCCCATCCCGCGTGAGATCCAGAACAGTACGTAGGAATAGGGGCGATTCAGCGAGTAGGCGATTGTCCCGTCCTTCACCTCCTCGGAAATGGGGAGAAAAATCCGGGTCTGGCTGAGTTCGATTGCCTCGGTGAAGGTGAGATACCACAACATCTGCACCATCGTGAAACCGGCAATCGCAGTGTTGCCTGCGTAGATT
>DAOWMR010000335.1 GCA_030642995.1 Spirochaetales bacterium | reverse complement strand
TTTCAGCGAGGGAAGAGACAAATCTGTTATCGACGGAATAGCGGAAGCTGTCGGCTCTGTGGAAGGTGTCAAGGTTCTGAATGTGGATATGGGATCCGACACCAACCGGACCGTGGTAACATTCGTGGGGGATGCCGAGAACATCGTGGAGGCTGCTTACCGGGCAGTTGCAATGGCGGCCGAACTGATTGATATGAGCCGTCAAACGGGAGAGCACCCGAGAATGGGCGCAACGGACGTTTTTCCCTTCATTCCCTTGAGTGGAATCACTGCCGAGGAGTGTCTTTCCCTTGCCGAGGAGCTTGCCGGGAGAGTTGGGTCTGAGCTGAATATCCCCGTGTATCTCTATGCCAAATCCGCAAAACGGGAGGACAGAGTACGGCTGCCGGACATACGGCATGGGGAATATGAAGCCCTGAAGGATAAGCTTGCGGGCGGGAATTTCAAGCCCGACTATGGGCCGGCGGTTTTCAATGCAAAATCAGGGGCTACCGCTATCGGTGTCCGGGATTTCCTTCTGGCATACAACATAAACCTCTCCACCTGGGACAAAAAGATTGCAAGTGATATTGCCCTAACAGTCCGGGAAAAGGGTCGGGCCAAACGGGACCGCAAGGGCGCCATTGTGAGAGACGAAAACGGCGCCGCAGTTCAGGTTCCCGGACGGTTGGGCCACTGTCAGGCAGGAGGGTGGTTCATCGATGAGTATGGCTATGCGCAAGTGACCATGAACCTCACAAATTTCCGCGAGACCGGGCTGCACACCGCCTTCGAAGTTGTGACCGAGGAAGCCGCAAAGCGGGGCGTCAGGGTCACGGGAAGCGAGGCCATCGGACTCCTGCCAAGGGATGCTCTGCTGAACGCCGGAAGATATTTCCTTGAAAGAATGGGCAAGAACACAGGAATACCCGAGAAGGATATCATTCAGGCGGCGATCCTCGGGCTTGGTCTGAACGATACCAGCCCATTTATTCCCGGGGAGAGGGTGATTGAATATACCGTTGAGGGAGAGAGCGCCGGTCTCACCGCCCTGACCCTGTCCGGCTTCATCGACGACCTTTCTTCCGATTCCATGGCTCCCGGAGGAGGCAGCGTTTCGGCTCTGAGCGCGGCACTGTCCGCCTCACTAACCTCTATGGTTGCAAACCTTACATTCGGCAAGAAGGGCTACGAAGATCGGAACAAGTCCATGCAGGAAATCTCAATCAGGGCGCAAGAACTGAAAGCCGGACTGCTGAGCCTCGTGGATGCAGATACAGACGCTTTCAATGAGTACATACGCGCGTTGCGCCTGCCAAAGAAGAGCGAGGCCGAGATCGGATACCGGGCTCAGGCCATTGAATCGGCCGCCGTAACAATGACGGTAACCCCGCTGGAAACCCTGAGGCTCTGCGGGGAGCTCATTGCTCTTGCGGAGAAGGTGCTCAAGAGAGGCAATTCCAATGCACTCTCCGACGCGTTTGTCGGAGTCTCCCAGGCGAACGCGGCGGCTGAGGGCGCCTTTCTGAATGTGAGGGTCAATCTGCCGGAGGTCAAAGATCAGGCATTTGTGATCTCAACGATGAAAGAGGCGGAAATGCTGATGAATGAAATCTCAAAGACCCACAAACGCCTTTTTGCATTTGTCAAAAAGAAGGTCTGATGACCGATATCGATCACCCGAAGCAAGTGGACTCGATTATTGTGAACAGCTCACAGCTTCTCACCATGACAGAGAGCGGGGCCATTCCCGGCGGAGCTGTTGCCGTACAAGACGGTGTTGTCATTGAAACCGGAAAGACCGAAGACCTCCTGCGAATCTATCCAGAGTGTCCTGACATCATAGACGCTGAAAACCAACTGGTCATGCCCGGGTTTGTGGACTGTCATACGCATCTCGTGTTCGCAGGGGAACGGTCGGGTGAGATGGAAATGAGGCTCAAGGGAGCCTCGTATCTGGAGATTCTGAAATCCGGGGGAGGTATTCACTCTACGGTACGGGCTACCAGGGATGCTTCGGCTGAAGAGCTGTTCAATCTCGGTATGGAACGAATAAACAGAATGGCACGCAATGGTACCACAACGGTAGAAATAAAGAGCGGCTATGGGCTGGATGAGGAAACGGAACTGAAGATGCTGAAAGTGGCCCGGAAGCTTTCCGCTGAGCACCCGCTGGATGTAATTGTAACCTATCTCGGTGCTCACACAGTCCCTACTGAAACCGACCGAAAGGAATATGTCCGCTGGCTGACCGGGAGCAGTCTTGAAACCTTTTCTGAGTATGCGGAGTTTTTCGATGTTTTCTGCGAGGAGGGAGCCTTCTCTCTCGAAGAAACCAAACTCCTCCTGGATGCTGCAGCAAACGCAGGGTTCAGACTCAAAGTCCATGCGGGGCAGTTCAATGATCTCGGGGCAGCAGGGCTCGCCGCCTCAAGCGGTGCAATATCGGCGGACCATCTCGAGAATATCGGTGACGATGACCTGGACCTGATGGCAGAAGCCGGTACAGTGGCGGTCCTTCTACCGGGGGTTCCCTTTTTTCTGCAGTCGCCGGATTACCCCGATGCACGGCGCTTCATTGAGAGGGGCATACCCGTAGCTCTCGCTACCGATTTCAATCCCGGAAGTTGTCCCTCATACTCAATGCAGATGATGATCGCTCTCGGTGTCTTTTACTGCGGCCTGACTGCCGACGAAGCCGTGGCCGCCGCGACTCTGAACGCTGCGAAGGCGATAGATCGGGAGGATCAAACCGGCAGCCTGGAACCGGGAAAGAAGGCCGATATCATCATCCTGGATGTGAAATCAGCCGGAGAACTGCCCTACTATTTCGGTACAAACCTCGTAACGAAGACAATCAAGGACGGCGTATTGATTTAGCCGGGCATCCGGGGATAATTGCGGCGGAGGACGGCATTGGCGCACACACCTGTCCCGGAAGCTGAAGCGATTCTGGACAAGGAGTTCCCGGTTCTGGACAAGGGATTCGTCCGGCTTGTGGATTATCTCGGCAGCGATCAACGAATCGTTCAGGCGGCGCGGGTTTCCTACGGAGAGGGCACCAAGAGCTACCGTGAGGATGCCGGTCTCATCGACTACCTTCTTCGCCACGACCACACTTCTCCGTTCGAGCAGGTAGTCCTCACCTTTCACGCGAAAATGCCGGTATTCGTAGCTCGACAGTGGGTCCGCCATCGAACGGCCCGACTGAACGAAATCTCCGGACGGTACAGCGTCATGAAGGACGAGTTTTACGTGCCCGCCGGTGAGGACGTGGCCAAGCAAAGCGAGGACAACAAACAGGGGCGCGCGGAGACCGCTGCTACGCCCGATCTGCAGGATACTGTGCGGCGGCGTCTGACCGATGGGCAGGAGGCCGCGTACGCCGAATACACGGCGTTGCTGGACGAAGGGGTGGCGCGCGAACTTGCCCGCGTGAATCTCCCCTTGAGTCTGTACACCGAATGGTACTGGCAGATTGATTTGCACAATCTCTTCCGGTTTCTGAAGCTTCGGATGGACGAGCATGCTCAGCGCGAGATCCGTGCCTACGCTACCACCATGTTCGAGATCACGAAGCGTGTGTGTCCCGCGGCGTGTGCTTCGTTTGAGAATCACATTCTCGGGTCGGTACACATCTCGGCTGCCGAGTGGAGCGCGTTGAAGGGGTTGCTTGGCAATCAGGGCGGCGGGGACGCTGCGGCCCGAGCGGCGGCGGAGAGAGCCGGCATGAAAGGCAAGGAACTGGATCGATTTCTGGACAAACTCCGAACAGGCCGCCAACTCTGATATAATCGGTACGACTATGACGACAAGATCTGTTCGATGGGGAACCCTCCTGCTCCTACTCTCCGCACTCGCTGTGGCTGTCATTGGAAC
>DAOWMR010000350.1 GCA_030642995.1 Spirochaetales bacterium | reverse complement strand
TCTGCGGCGAGGACTTCGAGGATCTTGTGGTGCCTGTCAACTTTGCTCAGAGCAGCCATTATGTCAGATTATATCAAAGATAGCAGAAAATAGCAAGTAGGTTCGCCGCAATTGTGAAGCATCCTACGGTGGTATATACTTGATACTGCAACAATCTGGGCACCAGAGTCCGCTCCTTTTCGGCGGGGCACACTCTCTTTCGCTCTCTGATGGCAATTGCCGGTTCGGCATGAGCATAAACCATTTACTCAGGGGTGAGAGAGCATGAAGAGAGACAAAGTAGAATCCGACCGTCGTTTTCGTGGCATCCGGACTTGGACTGCCGCCGGCTTCGCCGTCCTGTTGAGCTTCTCCGTGCTTGCCTGCAAGGGCGCTCTCGATTCCCGCGAAGTGCTGCGTCTCAATGACGCCATCAAGCCGAATGTAACAATTACGGCGCCGGAGGACGGCTCGTCGTTTGCCGCTCGGGTTGTATTTGAAGGTGAGGTGTTCGACGAAGCAACAGCCGAGGGTGATTTGGGAGAGATAACTTCGTTTGTCTACGAGGTGTCGGACACTTTCGCCGGCGGTGATATAGAGCTTGCAGCGGACGGCACATTCAGTTTCTACGTACCGACGACTGGCTTTCCCGACGAAGTGATTGTCACATTCACGGCGGAAGACTGGAATGGTAACGTCGGGGAGGCGCACCTGAGCCTCGCGGACAATGGGGCGTTTCCGCTCTTTGAAGTGGTGTCGGGGAACGGCTCCGTAACGGTAAATTGGAACGACGTCACGCTATCGGAAAGCTACACGCTCTACTACACCGACGGTGACAAGACACAAATAGAGACCTACGGGATCGCCTTGGTGAACGTGACCTCTCCGACGACCGTTGGCTCGCTAGACAATGGCACCTACTACCATTTCATGGTCAAGTCGATTTCTTCCGATGGCCCGGACAACATATCCAACACGATCTCAACCGTTCCGTTGTCGCCGCTCACGCTGGCGCCGGAGGTCCGTGGCGGACTCGGCGACATATCGGTCACATGGGCCAATATCGATGCGACCAATAACTTCGAGGTGTGGCGTGCAGCCGACCGGGATGAGAATTATGTGCTACGCGACACCCAGGACGCATTCTCGGCCGACAAGTACGTGACCTTCACGGACACCGCCGTTGACGTCGGGAGGAACTACTTCTACTCGATCAAGCCCGCCCTTCCCAACTGTGAGTCCAGCGTGGGCAACGGGGCCGCTGCTCATCCGTTCATTTCCGACTCCGAACGGGAACTCGGGTCGTACATCGAGGACTCGGTTGATGATGTCGACGTTCAGGGTGACTACGCGTTCATCGCGACCGGATGGGCCGGCTACCAGACCATCGACATAACGAATCTCAGTCTGATGCAATTGGTCGGGAGCGCTCCAAGTTCCGGTTGGGCAAGTGGTATCTCCGTCTCCGGGACCCGAGCGTACGGTCGCCATTCCGGAGGAGGCATAGACATAATGAGTGTGACCGGCGGCAATTCGCTCTCCACACTCGGGGGGTTCCCTTTCGGCGCGTACTCGTGCTACCGCTTTGATTCGTCAGGCAACTACGTCTACTTGGCCACAGATACCGCCCTCCGAATCATCAATACGACAGACGCCGATAATCCCACGGAGGTCGGGTCGTACACTGTCGCGAGTGGCGAGGACGTGCAAGTAGCTGGGACGATCGCATACCTTGCGGCAGGAACCACCGGGCTCGTGCTCGTTGACGTCACTACCGCATCATTGCCAACGCATCTCGGGACACTGGACACCGACGGGACGGTGAAGCAGGTTGCAGTCTCCGGCGACTACGCCTACGTCGTGGATGAGATCGTCTCCGGCAGCAGCTATAACCTCCTCGTTGTCAACGTGTCCAACGCGTCCACTCCAACCCAGGTAGGCAGCCTGAATTTCGGCTATACCATCGGAAGCATCAGTGCGCAGGGGACGACCGTGTGCGTGTCAAGCAGCACCAATGGTCTGGAAATCGTTGACGTGACGGTGCCGACCAACCCTAAACTGGCCGGTGCATTCAGTGACTATATGAACATTTACAGTACAGTCACGCTGGACGACAGAGTGGTGCTGGCAACCGGCAATTCCGGAGACGGTCTCAGCGTCGTCAGCACCGTGCTGCCATCGCCCCTCGTTGAGGTGGGCGATGCCGCCATTACCGGCGGCGCGCGTGACGTCGTGGTGGATGGCTGCTATGCCTATCTGGTGAAGGACACGCTGGAGATCTACGACGTGTCCACCCCGAGTGGTCCGATCTGGCTTGGGAGCGCGAATGTCGCCGGCTACGGTGTGGCTGCAAACGGACCGTACATCTTCACAGCATTTGAAGAGACGATCAGCGTGATCGATGCGACCAATCGCTCGTCGCCGCAAATCATCAAGGAACTGGTCATCTCCGGCGGGTACGCCATGGATGTCTATGTCAGAGGGATCTATCTCTACGTCGTCGACTTTTCCGCGGGGCTCAAGGTATTTGACGTTTCTGATCCGTCGTCGCCCGAGATGCTCTCTTTCCGAGGCGTGACGTCGGGCGATCCGCAATCCATCTTCCTGGAAGAAGATAACGCGTTTGTGGCCGTGGGCATGAGTGGAGTCGTGGTATTTGACGTGTCTGATCCGACTTCGCTGTCCGAGGCGGGCGTCTTCGGCCAGGGAGGCGGGCAGAGAGCGGCGTGCGTTCTCGTTGCCGACAACTATGCATACACGGGATCGTCGTCCTGGGGAATCCGCAACTACGATCTCTCCGGCGGTCTGAGCCCAATCCAGAACGTTCAGTACGAGACAGCAGATTTCAACCGGGCCATGGCGGCGCTGCCGCCATACGTTTTTGTGGCGAACAGTGTGAACGGACTGTACGCGTTCAACATGTCGGATCCTGACATCTTCGTGGAGCTGAATCTGGCATCAAGCGCCAACCAACCGTACGGTCTGGCCGCGAGTGGGTTTAATCTCTACAGCGCGGAGTTGGGATATGGGTTGAGGGTGTACGAGTTGTACCGGTGAGGCAGGCCGTCAGAACCACGGCAGTTGGCTCGCGGCATTGAGCGCGTCACTCCCCAATCCCAGATCCGGGATTGCACGATTGCGTAGCTTCGGTATTATGGGAGGCGGCTTGGCGTGCCGTGCAGGACACTTGCGTACGACTCTCTTCAACCAAGGGGGAACCACATGAGAAGATTTCGAACATTCGCCGTCGCTGTCATTCTGTTGTTGGTCGCAGGGCACGGGTTGTTTTCGCAAGAGACGCCCGCCACCACCCCCCCACCCGAGCGCACCAACTACCTCCAGCGCTACAACTATCCGCTCGGCATCGGTATCGGCTACCGGTACGGGCTGGACTCGTCGGTTGGTGGGAACCTGCGCGGCGTGATGTTCATCGATGCGAGTGTACGGCGCCCGCTGCAAATACTGCCGATGATCCAGCCGCTCGCCCGGTTTGGCGTCATGCTGAACGAGGTGGAGGACGATCCGGCCACCGGCGCACCTGAGCACGAGACGCGCGCAAACACGGCGTTCTTCGTCGGGGCCGGCGCCGCCGTCACCTTCCGCCCGCTGAAGCTCCTGGAGTTCGGCGCGGACCTCTCGGTCAGCTACATGCACCGCTTGCTGACCAACCAGGAGCGGTTCATCCCCGAACTGGTCATT
>DAOWMR010000157.1 GCA_030642995.1 Spirochaetales bacterium | reverse complement strand
TTCATGGAGCCCTTGTTGGTTGCCAGTCGTGCCGTTTCAACGTCCAGCGGGTAGGGGAGGCCGAGCCGTTCCGCCACTTGTGCGGCAACGAGTACCGGCTGGTCGGTTGCGACAACGAGGATCCCATCGGGGTTCGAGGCTCGAGCGGCCCTCTCCACGGCATCCGCATCAAAGGTTGAAGCCTCCATGAACTCGTCCGAGATCGATACGCCGGGAGCCTCGGGATTCTGGTCAACCACGATGACGTGATGGCCGGACCGTTGTGCGTGTCTGATTGCGTTGAGCTGGGCAATCGATCCTCCGAGGATCATGAGTCGACTCACCGGCTCACCCTCTCCCGCGCAGGCCGGTGACGACGCATTACCCGTCGGATGAGACCAACCGGCGCCCACCATCCAACGAGTAGGAGGATCCCGATGATGAGCGCGCGAATGGAGTGGCGGCTCACCGGATCCTCCGGCAACGTGTAGTGAACCACGCCGAGCTTGGGGTGCTCACTGAGCAACACGGTGCTCACGTTTGGCGGAATGGCCGGACGCCGGGGCCCATCGTTGCGGCCCGGCACGGGCGCACCACCAACGATCTGATATGCTACGCTAGACCGAAACACACGAAAACTCGTAACAGCCACGCTGCGTGGGACACCGAGGAAGAGGCGGAAGATGGATCGATTCAGGATGCTGCCGGCACGACGGAGGAGCGGCTCTCCTGAGAGGTCGGGAACGCCGTAGACGAGATCCGCGCCGGGGCTGTTGCTGCCGCCCGGCGTGCCGGCATCGCCGAGCAGGGCGAGCATCTGTGGTAACAGTCGCGCTGGATGTCCGCCGTCGTCATCCATGGTCACGATGATATCGCCGCGCGCGCTGCGGATGCCCGCGAGCGTGGCTCGTTGCTGCCCGCCGTTGCGGCGAAGGGAAACCAGGCGGGTGGTGGGGTGTCGCGCGGTCAGCTGCACGAGCCGCCGCTGGACCGCGGGCGGGTTGCCGTCATTGACGATGATGATCTCGTGAGACGGCGGCAGGACCGCGGTGAGGTCGACCAGAAGATTCTGGATCCCGAGCCCGGGCAGGTAGGTAGGGATGACGATTGAGATGGCCGGCTTGATGATCAGATGGACATGTCCTCGGTTATCTCCGGCTTCTCAAATTGTAATCGATACAGTCTTGCATAGAAGCCATCGGCTGCCATCAGCTCGTCATGGGTTCCGCGCTCAATGATGCCCTGGTTGTGGAGCACGACAACTTGATCCGCGTTCCGGATCGTGGAGAGCCGGTGGGCAATGATGAAACTTGTTCTGCCCTTCATGAGTCGCAGTAGGCCTTTCTGGATCATCGATTCGGTCAGACTGTCAACGTTGGAGGTGGCTTCGTCAAGGATGAGTATCCGAGGATCGGCAATCACCGCTCGCGCGATGGCCAGAAGTTGGCGCTCTCCCTGCGAGAGATTCATCCCGCGCTCCAGCAGAACCGTGTCATACCCTTCGGGCAGCCGCCGGATGAAGTGATCGGCATCCGCAATTCCCGCGGCTTCCATTGCCTCTTCGTCCGTAGCCGATGGGTTTCCGTACTTGATATTGGACATGATGGTGTCCGCAAAGAAATACGGTTCCTGGAGCACCACTCCCATCCGGGTCCTGAGCGAGCTGACATCTACCTCACGAATGTCGCGACCGTCAATACGAATACTCCCCGCTCGCACGTCGTAGAATCGGGAGAGCAGGTTAACCAGCGTGGTCTTGCCCGCACCGGTTGGCCCAACGATTGCGACTACCTGCCCACTCTGCGCTTCCAGCGTGATGTCGCGAACCACGGTCTGATCCGGCAGATAGCCGAACGAAACATTATCGAACTCCACATGACCGGCGATATCTTCCACGGCCGGCGCATCCGGATCGCTCTTGATCTCGGGCTCGATATCCAGGAGCTCAAAGACCCGCTCGGCGCCGGCGAGGGCCGACTGGATCAGGTTGTAGACCTGGGTAATCTGGCGGAGGGGTTCAAAGAAACGCCGGGCGTAGAGGATGAATGCGGCGATGAGCCCAATCGAATAGTCGCCCCCGCGCGTGACGGCCAGGTAACCGCCCACGCCTACCACCAGCGCCCCGGCGAACCCGTTCATGAATCGCATGACCGGATGCACGGAGAAAGCGGCGATCTCGGCAACTGAGCCGACCTTCCGTGCCTCTTCACTGAGTTTCATGAACTCCGCGTGGCTGTCTGCTTCCATGTTGAACGACTTGATCAGCCTGGCAGAGTCCACACTCTCGGCGATGTTTTCCGTCAGCCTGCCTATCAGTGCCTGGTTGGCGCGAAACGCCGATCTCACTACTTTCCCGATAAGGGCGGTGATAACGGCAATGATCGGCAGCAGGAGGAGAACGACCACGCTGAGCCGAACATCCAGCACCAGCATCGCAATGAGGATGCCGACGATTGACACGAGACCGCCGAGGAGGCTGGAGACACCGTTGGTGAGCGCGCTGTAGATCATCTCTATATCGTTGGTGACCCGCGAGATGATGTCTCCAAGACCACGCTTGTCGAAGAACGACATCGACAGCTTCTGCAGGTGGGCAAAGGTGTCACGGCGCAGGCGATAGACAAGTCGATTGCCGGCCCGATTCATGAATCCCCCGCTCAGCGAGATGACAACCCACCCGGCGGCGTAGACAAGAAGCACCACAGCCATCTGCCCGATGAATGCCGCAGCGTCCGGTACTCGCTCGATGTGATTGGTGATCGCACCACCGATGAGGGCCGGACCAATGGCCTTCGTCACCGAGCTTGCCACGATAGTCAGGGCGACCACGATAAGCGACGGCCACTCCCCGCCGAAATGGCGGATGAGCCTGCCGATTACCTTGCGGAAGCTCTGCGGCACCTCAATGGTCACGTGACGTCCGCGGCCCGGCATTCCCCTCGGGGACACAGGTCGAGCGTGCCCCGTGCCGGCGTTGGTCGTCGGTGCGTGCCGCTGATCGTTCATGCCCGTATCTCCGCGCTCTGTGTTTCGTATATCTCGCGATAGGTCTGATTCGTCTTCACCAGTTCGTCGTGCGAGCCTTCCCCCACGATTTTTCCGTTCTCCATGAGGACAATCCGGTCCGCGAGCATGACCGTGTTGATCTTCTGGCTGATGATGACAACGGTCTTTTCTTTCAGTGCTGCGTAGAGGTTGCTCACGATCAGCTTTTCCGTTTGAGCATCCACCGACGATGTCACATCGTCCAGAACCAGGATGTCGGGGTCCGAAAGGAGCGCCCGGGCGATAGCAATTCGTTGACGTTGTCCGCCTGAGAGCCCCGTACCGCGCTCGCCGACCGGCTCGTTCCACCCACCTTCCTTCTCCTCAATGAACTCTCGAGCACAGGCGATCTCAACCGCCCGTATCACGGCGGCGGCCGGGGCGGCGGCCTCGGGGGCTGACGGCGCATCCGCGGTCGCCGTGCCTCGCCGATAGGCGTAGGTGACGTTGTCAAGAATCGATCCGGCCACGAGCACAGTCTCCTGGAGAGCGACTGAAACACGACTGTGAAGGCTGTCCAGAGCGATTTCCCTTATATCGATTCCGTCAATCAGCACGGCGCCGGAGGTGACATCGTAGTAGCGTGGAATGAGCGCGGCCAGGCTCGACTTGCCCGCACCGGTCCGGCCGAGCACCCCGAGTTTCTCACCGGCTCGGACCGTGAGCGACACGCCGTCAACGGCGTTCTCGCCTCCGCCGTAGGCAAAGGAAACATCCCGGAAGGTGATCTCGCCCCGGAAGCTCTCCATGACCTGAGCCGACTCGGCGTCGACGATGTCCGGTTGTTCGTTCAGTAGCGCCTCAATCCGGACTGCCGATGCCGAAGCCATCGTGAGGAACTGCAACGTCATGCCAAGGGCGATGATCGGCGACATTGCCATGACAGCGTACTCATTGAATGCCACCAGCTGCCCCAGCGAGAGACCGCCGACCGTCGGGTTCAGAATGTTTTCGATGACCGCCACCCCGCCAAACCAGGACACAAGAACCACCCCGATTTGTCCGAGGAAGAACAGAAACGGAAATGCCACCGCGATGATATATCCCACCCGAAGCGACAGCTTCAGGAAGTCCTGGTTTCGCTCCCCGAATCGATCTTCTTCGTACGTCTGCCGCGCGAATGCGCGGACCACCTTCGCGCCCGCAAGGTTCTCCTGCAACGCGTTGTTGAGCGCATCAAGGCGGGTGCGAACCTTCATGATCATGGGTCGAATGAAGATTGCGAGCACAAAGAACAGCCCGAGGGTTCCCGGCAGCACGATGAGCATGACGATGCTCAGCCGCGCATTGGTCCGGTACATGACAATCAGGCTGCCGATGAGCAGGAGAACCGACTGGATCATCATCAGGAGACCGATCCGGACAAACATCCTCACCGAGTTCACGTCCGAGTTTGCGCGTACGAGCAACTCGCCGGTTCTCCATCGATCCAGATTTCCGAAAGAGAACGACATGATCTTCGCATAGAGATCATTCCGGAGCTGGTATCCCAATCCCTGTCCGGCGCGAACGAGCAGGACGCCGCTGACCATATGCAGACCGCCGGCGAGAATCGCGGCGCCGAAAAGTGCAAGCGCCGCAATCACAACGGATCTCACTTCACCCTGGGAAACACCGAAGTCGATCGCGCGCTCAACGATCTTTGGTTGGACCAGATTCACTCCGGTGGCGATGAGCATGAAAACCATTGACCACGCCACGGGCCAGGCGTCATTCCGAAGGTATTTGAAGAGCCGTATCAGTGCACCCAAGGTGTCGCTATAACAGATGATTGCCTCTCCCGTCAACAAGTGCGCCGCCCCGCCTATCACCTGTCGCCCTCAACGTATTGAACCACTTCGCACGGGATAGTGCATCTCAGTATTATTGGTGATATACTCACAAATATTCCAATTTCCGGAGGTTGATTGTGAATCGAGGAGCCAGACTGGTCTTGTTCTCTGTTGTTGTCGGGATATCCCTGCTTTTATCTGGATGTTTTACCCGGTCGATGAATCCCGTGGATGTATTCACTGTCAAGGTCAATTCAACGGTCTACGGGCACGACGCGACCCTGGGCTTTGGCCCGGTGAACCCGGACGGGGATCCATCCGTTGCTGCCGGAGAGCTGCACAACATCACAGACGTTGACATCACGGTGACCGAGGTATCTACCGACAACGCGGTGTTCTCAGTTGAAACAGAGGCGCTCCCGTTCACCGTGCTCGCCGGAGAGAGCACCTCAGTGTCGCTGATCTTTGATCCTACGGCGTCCGGTGCCGTCGGGGCCGTGCTCACAGCTGTCACAGATCGCACAGATCTCCCGTTCGTACTCAACCTGAGCGGTGAGGGGAACTACCCGCCGGTTGCCAACGCGATCGTTGAGGTCTCCGGCGCCGGTACGACCGCCGTGAACGGCACCTACTACCGCACCGACGAGGTGGGCCAGGGATACCCCGTGTATCGATTTGGAACCGACTACGTTCTGTACGGTTGGCCGAATGATGGGATCGAGTGGCTGATCGACGACGACCTCGACTCGGGATCCGATCTCTATTCGTTGCACACCGGTGGTTGCTACACAGCGCCGAACGGAACGCCGGCACATTGGTTCACAGGCGTCGGCGATACACCGGATCCGACTACCGTCGGAGAGATCAAGAGTTCGCTCGGAAGCGTGTATCAGTTGCCCGAGGGAGACGAGATCTCGCCCAACTACCGGTATTCAGATGCCGAGGATGACACCGAGGGCACCACGCTCTATCAGTGGTACCGGTCGGACGCGCCGGAGGTTCCTGCGGGCACGTATTCGCCGATCTCGGGAGAGATCGGCTCGTCGTACACCGTTGGTCTTGGCGACGTCGACTCCTACTTGAAGGTTCTTGTAACGCCCGTGGCGACTGATGGAATCACGACCGGCGCTGCAGTGTGGTTTGGACCGTCCCCCATAGTCTTCGAACCTCTTCCGTAGGGTTGTGATTCGTGGCAGGTGAGTCCCCGCTACGGGAATCTCCTCGCCCGGTCAAAAATGCTGCTCGTGACGTTCGTCTTGTATGCGAGGTATGGCGCCCTCAAGCATCTGCGCGGGTGCAATTTGAAATTAGTAATTTCAAATTGCACTAACTCGTGTAGAGTACTATGATAAAGCTATGGTACCGAGAACCTTAGCGCAGCATTTGACGAGAAGCTTCGCTCAGTATCCAGTCGTTACGCTGACCGGACCCAGGCAGTCCGGCAAAACAACACTGGTCAGATCCACTTTTCCGGATTTGCCTTACGTAAATCTTGAGAATCCGAGTCTCAGATCATATGCCGAGGAGGACCCCAAAGGGTTCTTATCTGCCTATACCGATGGGGTGATCCTGGATGAAATCCAGAATGTTCCGGAACTTACGTCCTGGATCCAAGTCTATGTTGATGAAGTCCGGCGAAATAGTCTTTTCATTTTGACAGGAAGCAGACAGTTTGAGATTCTTGAAGCCGTAAGTCAAAGCCTGGCAGGACGGACTGCCGTTTTGAGATTGCTGCCGTTTTCTTTTCGGGAACTACTTCCTGAATTTGAACGTGATTCAATAGACGATTGGCTGTATACGGGCTTCTATCCAAGGATATACGATCAGGATTTGGA
>DAOWMR010000282.1 GCA_030642995.1 Spirochaetales bacterium | reverse complement strand
TCCTTCAGATCGCCGTGCAGCCGTGGGCACCGACGTCCCATGCAGTTGTGTCACGGTGACCGTGATACAATGACAAGACCCGGGTTGTAGCCGATTATTATACGGCATTGGTCATAGATGTCAAACGATCCGTCGGGCCGGAAGTTGACGGCCGATCTACGAGGCCGAAAAGACCTTTTCCGCACCGAACCACAGCCGTTCGAGTTCGTAGAACTCACGCATTTCGGCAGTCATGAGGTGTACAACGACGAATCCGAGATCGATAAGGACCCATCCGGCCTCAGCGGAACGTCGTCGCGGCTTGAACGGGATGATACCGCGCTCACGGAAGAGCTCGTCCAGGCGCATGATCAAGCCACGCAGGTGTCCCTGCGAGGTCACCGTGGCAATGACGAAGTAGTCGGCAAATGAGCAGATCTCCCCGACGTCCAATGCCACAGTGTTCGTGGCCCGGTGATCTTCCAGCAGTTGCGCAATTGCCTGTGTGTGCTGAAAACTGGTGCTATCGGACATATCGCCCATCAAAATCCTCTCCCAGGACTATTGTCACGTCCACGCCGGGCTGGCCCTCAAGCTGCAGGTCAATGAGCGATGCGCGGATAATCTCAGCGGTACGATTCGCGAAGATCTCGTTACCGACGCGATCCACAACGATCGTCTCTTGCACACCGTCCTGTTCGGCGTTCCCTACGGTGACAACGTCAAAACCATAGCTGCGGTAGAGCTCAGCGGTCCTTCGCGCAAGCCCGGAGTTTGCCGTTCCGTTGAGAATTTCGAGCCGGATGACAATATTCTCATCCCGCAGGCCTTCCTGTGATCGCAGGTTCTCTACAACCTGCCGCACCGATTCAGTGAGCCACCGGCCTTCCTGGTGAGGGAAGAGCAGCGCCTCGGATTCATCCCCGGTCTCAACCTGACGCGTGGTACCCTCCGTCTGACGCGTAATAATTCTGTTAACCTCAAGCCCGCTCAGGACGGACGCAAGCGAAATGAATGCGCGCCGGTCAATGTTCATCTCAATCGCGTCCGAAAGGATCACGGAGGCAACCGAGTCTGCGACCAGATCGCTGAACTCACCAAATCTACCTATGATTCCTGCAACTATCTTCTGAGACCGTGCAATCCCTTCCCGATCGCGTTCACCCTCCGGCCTGTAGGCCACATAACATTGCATTTTCGCTCCGTCCAGCACGACATCGCCGGTCGGTATTCTGATTGCGTCGGGACCCTCATTGGGGATATCCGCCACGAAAAGGGGAATCCCCTCCAACAGATCGGAAAGGATCTCCAGACCGTCCATTGTCAGGACGATATGGAAATCCACCGGAGCACCAATAAGCTCCGCAATCGTCTCCCGATAGAGATCGATGCCGTCATTCCAGTAGACGGTGTCTATGCCGTCAACGCGGTTGAGACTCTTCACGACAACACCGGTGTTGCCTGGAATGTCGAAGAGCGCGGCACGATTCGTACTCGTATCGAAGTAGAGCACTTCGGTGATCAGCCTGCCGTCCTGAAGCTCGAGGACAAACAGAATTGACAGCTGCTCGCCGCCGTCGGCGAGCTCCGATATCACATCCGTCCGGACGTAATGGGCCACGAGAAGTCCGGTGCCGGCCAATACGATCACGATGGCAATAATCAGAAATATCGATCTGTCAATTCGATCTCGTTTCACGTTGATGATCCTACCGATACAGCCCGTTCAACTCAATGTACTCGCCGACATTCTGCGGAAGGAGAAACCGAAACGGCCGTCCCGCCCGGATCCTCTCTCTCAGCTCACGTGAAGAAATTCCGAGCTCAAGATTGTTGACGGTCCGGTGGCGACGACGAAAATCCGCACCGCTGAACCCGGGCCGTCCAACCAGGATAATGTCGGTCAACCGCTCTATCTCGTCCACTTCCCGCCAGTCGTCAAAACCATCAACGAGATCCGCACCGACGATCAACCCGGGCCGGCCTGCAACAGATCCCGTTTCAATGAGATAGCGAATGGTATCGATTGAAAAGGATACCCCCCCGCGATCCAACTCAAAGCTCTCCAGTCCAAATTGGGTCTTCCCTTCGATCGCCAGCGCGAGCATCTTGAGTCGCGCCCCCGGTGAGACCTCCGGCGCCTCATCCTTGTGGGGCGCAAGGTGAGCGGGAACGAACACCACTCTCTCATAGTCAAATTGATCCAGAACTTCATCTGCAATGAAGAGGTGACCAAGGTGCACGGGGTTGAATGTTCCTCCGAAGATTGCGGTCCGCGTCGCCTTCCGAACTGTAGCCTGGTTGCCGTGCCGATCACTCATCGGTTGCGTGTGGCTCGGCTGCGTGTCCGGCAGCGAGGAGCGCTCCGGCGAGCGGCCTGAGTCCTGCTCCCGTCAGCGCGGAAACACCGAGAACCTTGTCCTGGGGAAATGCCGCTGAAAGCTCCTCAACCCTCTCCTCAGCACCCGGCACATCAATCTTGTTGCCAACAAGCATTCGCGGCTTTGCCGAGAGTGCCCTGCTGTAGGCCTCGAGTTCCTCCTGCAGCAGCTTCACGGCCGCTGCGGGCTCTTCCTCGGAAAGATCGACGACGAAGGCAAGACATCGAGTGCGTGAAATGTGCTTCAGGAACTGGTCTCCGAGGCCGGCGCCCTCGGCAGCACCTTCAATGAGACCGGGAATATCCGCGAGTACCACATGGTCGTCTTCAATCTGCAGGACACCCAGATTCGGAGTTTTCGTCGTGAACGGATAGTTCCCAATCTTGGGATGGGCGGCCGTCAATCGTCCGAGGAGGCTGGACTTCCCTGCATTCGGTTTTCCTACGAACCCGATATCCGCGATGAGCCGAAGCTCAATCTGGAGCGAGAGTTCCGCCCCGGGCTCTCCGTCCTGCGCAAATCTGGGGGTCTGATGGCGGGATGTGGCAAAATGCGCATTGCCCTTGCCGCCGCGACCACCGTGAAGCAACTCAACTCGAGTACCGTCCTCCACCGCATCCACAAGGATTTCCCCTGTATCGCGGTCCGTGATGACCGTACCGGGCGGCACCTCAATGACCGCATCCTTGCCGTCACCGCCGTGTCTGTCCCGGGCTCCTCCCCGTTGACCGTCAGCGGCTCGAATCTCGCGAGTCCGCGTCAGGTGCAACAGCGTCCGAAGATCGTTCCGAACGGCAACGATGAGGTCACCGCCCCGCCCCCCGTCACCACCGTCAGGTCCGCCCTTGGGAACGTACTTCTCCCGTCGGAAGGAGACCTTCCCCGCACCGCCATGGCCGGATGAGGCTGTGATCGTTACTTCGTCTATGAATTGTTGCAACCGTTATTCAGCCACAGGCTGGACAGCGATCAGTTTCCGACCCTTGCGTTTCCGAAACTCGACGTGTCCATCTACTTTGGCAAAGAGGGTATCGTCGCGTCCGCGACCGACATTGTCTCCCGGATGAAACTTCGTGCCGCGCTGCCGGACGAGAATGGATCCGGCAGATACCAGCTCGCCACCGTAACGTTTCACGCCGAGTCTCTGGGAATTTGAGTCACGACCGTTCTTGCTGCTGCCGCCGCCCTTCTTATGTGCCATCTCTCTTGCTCCTTAGTCCTCTAGCTCTACTTCAGCCGGTGCATCCGCCGCCATTCGTCTCACCCCGGAGACAAGAACGTCCGTGACCCCTCGGAGCCACTCGCGGCGCCCACCGTCAACCGCACGGACCGTCACGTGAAGCTCTCCCTCACGCTCGGCCGTACCGTCGGCCACAACGCCGTCGGCGGTCGCAATTGTCTCAGCACAACTCCGGACGAGCCCCGTCACCGCGGCGCACGTCAAATTGGCGCCGTGTGGGCCTCCCGCCGCGCTCACGTGACCGGTCATTACCAACACGGACAGACAGCCGTCGGATGACCGGGTGACACGTACGTGAACCACCTATCCGGTGATCTCCTCTACCCGCAGTACCGAGTAGTTCTGGCGATGACCGTTTTTTCTGCGATACCGCTTCCGCTTCTTGTACTTGAAT
Source organism: Spirochaetales bacterium (assembly GCA_030642995.1). GTDB lineage: Bacteria > Spirochaetota > Spirochaetia > DSM-27196 > SLST01 > JAHOYX01. Next base: position 541 of record DAOWMR010000282.1, on the reverse strand, counting down.
ACGATAATCTTCTCTTCGCGACCGTGATCTTCAACGATGGTCTTCACGGCTGCACCCTTGACATACGGCTCGCCGATTTTGACTTCCTTGTCATCTCGAAGGAGGAGGACGGTGTCAAATTCCATCACCTCGCCCTTCTCATTCGCGACTTTCTGCACCTTCAGCCGTGCACCCTTCTCAGCCTTGTATTGGGCGCCCTGGATCTCTACCATTGCATACATTTAATAGTCCTTCTCACCGTTGGAAGTAGCGCTATAAGTAACATAATTCTGAAGCCGGGGTCAAGGATCACCGGCTCAGCCCAGGGCAAGCGCACATAAGCATCCACTGTACGTGCTTACGCATGCAAGACGGACCTTCCGCTTGTCCTCGCGAGCTGCGGAACCGCTGCAGGTCCGTCCTGCATGCCGCACGCCCACCCCGTCGATGTGCGCTTGCCCTCCCGCCCTCAACATCGTCAGTCGGCCCCAGGCAACGCCAACGCACGGGGATATGCGGCCAACGAGTGATTCTGTAGGCATGTTCGTAGCGCCTCGTGGGC
>DAOWMR010000134.1 GCA_030642995.1 Spirochaetales bacterium | reverse complement strand
TCAACGACGAGATCTCCCAACGGTGTGGCAACGGCATCTTCCGGAGCCAGGAGAATCGAGTCGGCGGGTCGGAGATGACCACCTACAACCACGACGATTTCCGCCGGCGGACGCAGGCGCGCAATGGTCCGGCAGGCAAGCGAACCGGAGTATCCCCAGCCCGCGTGGGGAACCACTACCGCGCAACAGTCCGCCTCACCCCTGTCCCAATCAGACAGGAAGCCGGCGCACTGTGTACGAACCCCTCGAGCGTCGGAAGGGTACCAGCCTGATGGAAGCTGCCGGGAGCGCGTCACTCCCTAACAATACATGGACCCGAGCCGCCACACAACCGGGGTTCGGCACGCAACTGAAAAACGCTGCACAGCGTGTCGGAATTTGCATATAATGGCCCTATGTATCGCCGGTTTGGTCTGCTCTACGTTGTGTTCAGTCTCCTCGTACTGGCCGTCCTCGTGGTGCTCGTCGTGGTTCGCGTGAACACGACCCGTGAGTTCAACGTCCAGGAAGCCCAGACGAGTTTCATCCGATTGCAAGGCCGCATCCGAGAGGCCCTGGTCCCGGGCGATGAGAGGGGCGGTGATCCTGGACCAATCATTCGCGAATACGCTGAGCAGGTCCCGACCGTGCAGGCCATTGTTCTCTACGATCCGAATGAGGGACTGCGCTACGTCTGGACCTCAAACGTGGATATGCTGGCATTTGCGAAGGGCGATCTCTCGGAACTTCGCGGGTTCCCCAGCTACGATATCAGCGAGGTGTCTCAGTTCAAGATCAGCGGCCCGTTCGAGGTCAGTGATTCGCCACGGCTCTTCATGGACGGCATTTACAGCGTCCTGAGCTTTTCCGACGCCTACGTACCGCTTCGGGACAGCCTTATTGCGCTGCTCGCCTTTGCATTCGTAACGGTGCTCATTGCTATCGGGCTGAACATGTCGCGAGGACCTCGGCCGGAGTCGACCACACCGAGCGTCCCTGTCGCGAAAGACAGTTCCGCAAGTCGTCCCGCAGAGGCAGCGGTTCCGGAAACCCTACCGATCAATCCGACCGAGCCTCTCTTGGAAGAGGTGGACATAGAGGAAATAGCAACAGATCCGGGCGAACCGGGAACCCTCTTCAACCCCGTTACGAATCTCTCTTATCGGCAGCACCTCGGGAAACGGCTTGGTCTGGAGATGGAACGGGCGGCCTATAACGATCAGGATCTTACATGCGTTCTCGTTCGGTTTGAGGACGCGACCGAGGGCGGTGAAGCGTACAGCCAACGTGCCGGCCAGATTCTTGCCGCCTTCAAGTTCGAGGACCTCTGCTTCGAATATGGAAGTGACACATTCTGCGTGATTCTTCCGAACACGGAACTGTCCCGAGGTATTCGCGAGGCGGAGTCGTTCAAGGGCGATCACCGAGGCAAGATGTACTTCGGGCTCAGCGCCCGCAACGGACGGCTGGTGGAGGCGTCCCGAGTGCTCGGCGAAGCCGAGCGAAGCCTCGAGCACGCCCAACACGAGCCGGGTGGGATAGTCGGCTTTCGCCCCGATCCGCGAAAGTACCGGCAGTTTGTGACCCAGCACCTCGGACCGAGCGAGTAGCCTACTCGGCTGTCAACTCGGAGAGAACCGGGAACAATCGCCGAACCTTTGCAACTGTCAGCTCGTATGCAAGTCCTCCAAATGGATCGCCGGGAAGCGCCGGCCCTGCAGCACGGCAGACAAACCCGTCGCCGGACTGAAGAATCTCAACCGACAATTCTCGTCCATCCGAAAGCGCCAACTCAATGGTCCCGACAACCGCCGTCGCGGAGAACCGTACATCCCGGGAGAAATCCGTGCCGACCAGGTCCACGGCCTCACGGAGCAGCCTGACTACGGCGTCCTGGTCCAGCAGTTCGGTTGCTCCGGTAGTGCCGGCATGGTCCCTGGAGACCCACAGGTCATCCGCGCCCTGCGCCGCGTCATCCGTGCCGTCTCGCTCGAGCACGTAGGAAACCGAGAACCGCTCGTCTTCACCAAACTGTACGTCCAGAGAACTGGAAATGGCTATGACGTTCGAAAAAACCACATCTTCCGGAAAGACCCGCAGATAGGCCCAGTAGGAGGCAGGTTGTTGGAGGTAGAACTCCAGTTCGCCGTCTGAGGCGTACACGTCGGAGGATTGCCCGAGCCTCACATAAGAGAGGCCGGGCTCGGCCGCAGAGCCGCCCCACACGACCGTCCTGACTTGTTCTGCGCCTCCGGATGTCGCGGATTGAAGCGTCAGCTGCGTCCCGGTTTCGTCGGTCACTCCAAAGTCGGTCCAGAGACTCTCGTTCCCGGTGATCCGTCTGACCAGTCTGCTCGCCACGACCTCATTCAGGAGTGACTGGATTCGATCAGAACGAGCGGGATACCGTCGTCCGCCTTCGTCAATCACCCACGACTCCGCCGCCCGCAACAGGGTCACTGCAACCGTGCCGGATAAGATATCCACCCGCTGCACGGTTGTTTCGTCAAGACCTGGGAACAACAACCCGAGCGATCGACTACGCGTCGGGCTCAGGATGGCGCCAACCACGAAAAGCACAACCAGCGCGATCAATACGACGGCGTAGAACCGGATCCTCTGTGTTGCGGTCATTGCTGGACTCTCTTGGTGGATGCGCGGCGCCGACGCCGCAGGAATCTGATGATTCCCACCACAACGACAATTGCCGGAACCACATAGATGTTGAGTGCCTGAGCAAAGACGACAAACGCCCGTTTCTGGGCTGGATCCTCAAACGCACTCAACCGAAGATCCCGAGCGGCACGTGTCCGAATCTCGAGCAGATCTTCATCATTGGTCAGCCACTGGGCACTGCTCTCGAGGAAGCTCAGGTTGTAGCCGCTTTGGGTCGCCTGGATGAGTCGGCTCTTCAGGAAATCAGCATCGGAAACGACCATCAACCGGCCGGCGGACGAGCCCGAGCTTGAGGCCCGGCCGGTCACAACGGCTACGAATCCGTACTGACCGCGGGTCTCCTCGGCCGGCATCCGGAAGATGACCGACTCCTGTGGATTTGTCCGGTACGGCTCGGCCATGAGCCACGCCTGGTTGGTGGACGTAACGATGATCTCACCGGCTGCATCATCGGCCAGCTCAAGGTAGGTGGGCCAGTAGAGATCGAGCCCGGTGAACCGTGAGGTAACGGGGTGTTCCACACTTGTATACTGTTCGAGAATTGAAATCCAGTGCGGGTAGGGAAGCAGCCGCTGAACGTTGAATCCGCGCCCGGACTCCTGAATGGCAATTTGATTGAAGGCCTCGTCCAGAACCAGCTCGGAGCCAACCGTCACGCCGTAACTCTCGAGCATCGGAAAGACGGCGGCATCCACAACCGACGACGCAACGAGGCCGCCGTCAATGTCAATGCGGGTGCTGTCTACGGTCATGAGAACCGACCCGCCCCGAGTGAGATACTCATCCACCGGGAGCAGCGCCTCCGCGGAGAGATTTTCCCCGCCGACAACAACAAGCAGGTCAATGTCGTCGGGAACCGGATCGCCCGCAGCCTGTTCGCGCACGTCGTAGGACCGCGACAGCTGGGAGGCGGCGAACGAGTAGTCGGCATCAAGGGATCGGTCCTGGTAACCGATCAGGATTCTGACCGCCTTGGTTCGGTTCGCCACGAGGTCACGAATGGAAGAGGTGATTTCGTACTCGAGTGTAGCGGCCGAGAACACGAACGGAATGGTTTCGTACCGTTCCAGGTAGCTTACCGCGATGCCGCTGTAGACGACGGCGAAGATCTGCTCGCCTTGCTCAGAAACCTGGAGCTGCTGTGGCACGATCCCCAGCGCCTCGGCATCGATCTCGGCGCCATCCGTCCCCGGATTCTCAATGGTCAGGGTAATCGCCCCGCGCGAACTTGCCGCGTACTCAGACAACAGATCGATGATCTCCTGCGGCTGCGGGAATCGTTCTTGCAGGCGCTCCGAAACGTAGTATGTGATCTGAACTTCTTCGGGTATCTCCTCAAACAGGTTCCGGGAAACCTCGGAAATGGAGTACGCCTTGCTCTCCGTGAGATCAATCCTGGTGAAATACCGGACACTGTTGAGGGTCACGAACAGGAGAATCGCGAGGACGAGGATGGTGAGAAGAATCTCTCGAGTTCGCCCGGGTTGCGGGTTGGGCCGCGGTCTCTTTCTCAGCTCCATTTTCTGAACACCAGTGTCTTGACGTTGAGGTAGAGGAAGAGAACGGTGATCACGAGGAAGTAGACCAGGTCCCTGGTGTCAATGACACCTCGAATGAAACTCCCGACGTGATACTGAAGCGACACGTAGTTGATCAAGGAAGCCAGCCAGGTCGGCAGATCGATAATGGCGTTCACCTGACCGACGAGAGTAAGAAACAACAGTCCGACGGCACTGAGAATGAAGGCGGATATCTGGTTCCGCGCGATAGAGGAAACGAAGAGTCCGATAGCCGTGCCCGCGGCCCCGAGCAACGCAATTCCGAGGTACTCCCCGAAGATCTCGCCGCGCTCGAAGTTCCCGAGAGGTGTGACTGAGAACGGCACGAATACCGTGAGGAGCAGCACCAGGAGCAGCAATCCGTACGCGCCGAAGAACTTCCCAAGAACGAGTTCAGACTCACGGTATGGGAGCGTGAGGAGAATCTCGTCAGTGCCTAACTTGGATTCTTCCGCCCAGCTCCGCATTGTCAGCGCGGGAATGAGCCCTATGAACACAATCGGCATGATGCCGAAGTATGCGCGCAGCGAGGCAATGTCCTGCGCCACGAACTGGGCGACGTAAAACAGCCAGACCGCCGTGAACACGAGAAAGAACACAATGACGATATAGGCTATGGGCGAATTGAAATAGGAGCGCATCTCCTTGCGAACAATGCTCAAGATAGCGGTCATGGCAACGCCTCCTCGGCTGCGCCAGTGGTGCCGGCCGCCGTGAGACTTGTGAATATGTCCTCCAGGCTGTACCGCTCCGGAATGAGCGCCCCGATGATCAGCCCGTTGTCAACCGCCCAGCGGAACAGGTCCTCCCCTCCCCGACCTTCTGCCAGTGCAATCCGCAGTTTGGGTCCGATCGGCTCGGTCACGAGATGACCGACCCCTTCGAGGGCCTGCCGAGCACCATCGGAGAGCGAGCCCCCCGCGATTCTCACGGTGAAGACTTTCTCGCCTTTGAGCTCTCGGCCGATCTCCTCGGTGGTTCCGGAAGCCGCAATCTCTCCGTCGTTGAGGATGAGCACCCGGTCGCACATTGCCTCCACCTCCTGGAGAATGTGCGTACTGAGGATCACCGTTTTGTCACTCCCGAGCGTGCGGATCAGGCGCCTGATCTCCTGAATCTGGTTTGGATCGAGACCCGTTGTCGGTTCGTCGAGTATCAGAATGTCGGGATCGTGGAGAATGGCCTGAGCGAGCCCAACCCGCTGGCGAAAACCCTTGGACAGCTGATCAATGGGCCGGTCAATCTGTGTTTCAAGGCCGCAGAGCTTCAGGACCCGAGTTATCGCATTCACACGGTCGTGACCGGTGAGCTTGCGAGCGTCGGCAATGAAGTCCAGGTACTCGCGAACCGTCAGATCGTCATACAGGGGCGCGTTCTCCGGCAAATAGCCAATGCAGCTCTTGACGGCCACGGGATTGGCGCTGACGTCGTACCCGTTCACCATCGCAACACCGGCCGTTGGGTAGTGATACCCGGTGAGTATCTTCAGGATCGTGGTCTTGCCCGCTCCATTGGGTCCGAGCAGGCCGACAATCTCACCCTTGTCAACGGAGAAGCTCACGTCGTGAACAGCCCGAACCTGCCCGTAGTACTTCATCAGCGCGGTCGCTTCAATCATGTATCGCCTCGGTCATTCTCAGTCTCCTCTTCGTGGGGAAGCTGGATATTCTGGCGATCCCGGCTGAGGAAGGCGTGGGGGAATACCTCCCGCGCCTCTTTGAGCAGACGCTTGAGGTCGCGCTCGGTGTAACGGGGACTGTAGTGGATGAGCCCCATCTGCTTCACCCCACCGGCCTCTGCGGCAATCTGCGCAGCTTCCACGGCCGTCATGTGCCGCTTCGTGTGTGCGGTTTCCCGCAAATCGTGCTCAAACATCCCTTCACAGATGAGAAGGTCGGAGTCCGCGACCTCCGGTGCAATTGATCGGAGGGGAAGCGTGTCTGTGATGTAGGAGAACTTCCTGCCACGTCGAGGCGGTCCCATCACTTCCGAGGGTTGGATGGTCCGACCATCATCCAGCACGATAGCCTCTCCCTTCTGGAGTTCACCCCACTGCGGCCCTCGAGGTATCTCCGCCTCAACCGCGCGTTCCGGGTGAAATAGGCCCGGACGAGAGTCCTCTTCAAACACGTACCCGACGCAGCTGCGCGAGTGGCTCAGGGGAACCGACCGTATAGAGAACCCGTCGCCCTGATAGACAACCTGCTTGACCGCGGGATTGGCAATCTCCTTCACAATGATCTCGTAGTTGATATACATCTCGAGGACATCGCGACTGGAATCGACGAAATCCTTGATCTTCGGCGGTCCAATGATGTAGAGAGGCTCATCCCGTTCAACCTGGCTGCTGAGCATGAGCATGCCCGGCAGTCCGGTAACATGGTCCGCGTGGGTGTGCGAGATGAAAATGGCGCTGATCTTCTTCCACCTCAGGTTGAGACGCCTCATGCTGACCTGGGTTCCCTCGCCGCAATCAAAGAGGAAAAGCTCGCCCTCGCGTCTGAGAAGCACCGATGTGAGATGCCTCGACGGCAGCGGCATGGTGCCACCCGTACCGAGGACGAAAGCTTCCATGTTCATAGGTATTAGATATACCGATTGACCACCGCTTCAAGCAACTCCTGCTTGCCGGATTTGTTGGTTATACCTGAGTTCTCGAGCGCGTACGCCTCCAACTCTTTGAACCCAACGTCGCCGTTCACGATCTTTTTCCCAATACCGCTCGAATAGCTTGCATAGCGATCCCGAATGAAGGATTCAATCTCTCCGCTTTCCACGAGACCGTGAGCCGCCTTCAGACCACGCGCATACGCGTCCATCCCGGCGATGTGACCAACAAACAGGTCCTCGGGCTCAAACGATCCGCGACGCAGATGCGCGTCGAAATTCAGCCCACCGGGCGCAATGCCGCCATTCTGGAGCACCTCATACATTGTCAGGGTGGCCTCCATGATGGAAGTGGGCATCTGGTCTGTGTCCCATCCAAGCAGATAGTCGCCCTGATTGGCGTCCAGACTGCCGAGCAGGCCATTGATGCGGGC
>DAOWMR010000207.1 GCA_030642995.1 Spirochaetales bacterium | reverse complement strand
ATGCCGGCCGGCGTGGCCGTGGCGCCGGTGGTTGAGGGCTCGCGGGTCCTCCTCGTGGAAGTGCAAGCCCTTACCGTCCCGGCAAAGGGCGGAATGAGCCGGGTGTTCAGTGATCGCCTGGACTCCCGCCGGGTGAACCGGATGGCCGCGGTCCTGGAGAAACACCTGGGCGTCCAGTTCTCCGATCAGGACATCTACGTGAACGTGGCCGGGGGGATGAGGATTGCCGACGTGGGCGTGGAGCTCCCGTTGGCGATGGCGCTCTATTCGGCGCGCTCGGACAAACCGCTGCCTTCGGGCACAGCCGTTGCCGGGGAGGTCAGCCTGGCTGGAGAGGTGCGGCCGGTGGTGCAGATGGCGCGGCGAGCGCGCACCGGGAAGGAGATGGGGATGGGGCGCTGCATCGGCCCGGCCCGGTTGCGGGACGGGGAGACGAACACCGCAATGAAGTGGACGGGGGTCAAGTCGATTGGGGACGCGGTGAGAGTGTTGTTTGGGTAGAGGGCGCCTGCGCTACCGGGACCGGGCACTCCGAAGATCGAAAACTTGACTAACTCCTTGACTAAGTCTACTATGTGACTGGCGGTAGTCTCATGACGATCAATATCCACGAAGCCAAGACCCATTTCTCCCGGATCCTGAGCAGGGTGATCATGGGCGAGGAAATCATCATCGCAAAGGCGGGAAGACCGATTGCCAAGGTCACACCCTACAGCCAGGGAAAGCCTGATCGCATTCCCGGGCGAGACAGAGGCCTATTCACAGTGTCCGATGATTTCGACGATCCATTGCCGGAAGAGATCCTGACGGAGTTTCACAAGTGACATTGCTCATCGACACACATTGCTGGCTCTGGTGGCTGACGGAACCGGAAAGGCTATCTGATACGGCCGTGGCGATCCTGAAGAACACGGACAACACGATTCTCTTCTCCGCTGTCTCCAGTTGGGAGATCGCTATTAAATACTCATTGAACAAACTCCCGCTCCCGGAGCCTCCGGACAGGTTTGTTCCGTCTCGCATCGAAAGAGAAGGATTCGCGACATTGCCGATTCACCACGCTCATGCTCTCAAGACCGCCTCCCTGCCTCACCATCACAAGGACCCATTCGACAGGCTGCTCATCGCGCAATCCATGGTCGAAGCTGTTCCGATCATGACCGCCGACCCAACCTTTGATCTCTATGACGTGGATGTGATCGTTGGCTGATCGCGGTGGTCCAACGCCTGGCTCGCGCCCTGAGAAACTCTACGGAACCGATGTCGCTGAGCAGCGTCAGGAGAGTCAACAGAACTGGCTACGTGAAGATTGACGGAGCTGCGCTCTATTCGAGCCAAGCACTTGCCGGGGTATCAGTCGGTGTCGCCGACGTCAACGAATTGTACTACGCGGTGTATTTCGGCTGCATTGAGTTGGGACTCATCGACGCGGACACATATGCGTCCAAGCCGTTCAGTCAGAAACAGATACCACCAAAGATGGTGGAGGGTGAGGTCTCGTCCGAACCCTAAATTCTGCTATCTATGTCCTGAACCGGTATCACCGAAGCCGCCACCATAATCTCGACTCCGCCAGGAGCGCGTTACACGTGCCCTTTTGATGGATAGATTGTCAACTGGCTAGAAATCATGGACTGCACACGTACGAAGCTGTCTTCGTCCTTGTCGCGGACGCTCTGAGAACCATCGCTCATGTACTGTACCCACGCACCATTTGTACCGGACTCAGAAGAACTCCGGTAGTGGCCGGAGAGATCGCCAAGGCCTTGACTTGCGAGATTGGTGTACATCAAGTCAAGCTCACCCTTCGACGGCAAGAACCAGTTGGTGAATCCCCACGCCCCGAACGTCAACCCATCGCACAGCTGCGCCGCGTAGGTAGAACCTGACCCGAGGTAGCTTACGATATACGTGGTGTTCATATAGCCACCTCCTACCTCAGTACAGTCGGCCGCAGGGCCAACATCCCCAACAGTGTAGGGCGTCCACTTGGCATACAGGATAACGTCATCAGCAATGATGAAGAAGGTGTTTGCAGCAGCGTAGTAATCTCCGCTGCCATTGGCGGCGGTGTTCCAACCAGTAAATACAAAACCGGTCTTAACGAGACTCCCCGTGTTGCCGAGGACAACCACGGTTGCGCCCGACTGGTAGCTGTTGTTGTCAACCGAGGCCGAGGAGGGCCGACAGTCGCCCGCCATAGCCTATTTGGTAGTAATCAGCCTTGGGACCGACTGGAATGGCCAAGTCTGGTGTCACAGACATGCCCACTGACGGGCCTGCCGGCTCCTGAGTTTGTATGCCCGCTACAAATACGAGAACGAGTAGAATGACGGAAAGCAGTTTGGAAGCTCTCACCCGCACCTCCGATCACCGGAAACAATCGCTCAGGCGGAGCGCACCCACGGCACGGAGCGGCTTCGCAGACATTCCTATGTCGAGTACTAGCGACGGGACGTCCTCGCCTGTTGCTCGGCTGTGACGCTACCCCATCCCCGGAAACAAAAACGGCAGCGCGATGAAGGTCCCAATCGAACTCCCGACCGACGTGAAAAAGAAAACAAGCAACACGTGGGTGAATCGGTTCCGATAGAAACCGCGCACGGAGAGGATATCGTCATGGAGGTTTTCGAAATCGATTACTCGCGGCTTGCGAAGAACGGCTTCCAGGGCCCCTGAGACAAATCCCACGCCAATCGTCGGGTTCATCGAGGTGAACGGCGCCCCCAGGATGCTTGCGATGATCGTTACAGGGTGAGCGAGCGCTGCGATGGCGCCGATTCCGGAGAGGACACCGTTGATGACAAACCATCTGAGCAGCATTTGAAGACCACCGTCCCAACCGGAGCGGAAGAAGCCCCATGTGATGAGTCCGACCACGAGGGCGGGAATGGTCCACGGCAGAATCTTGCGTAGCTTTCCCGGGGGTGGCACGGTGTCCAGTTCATTGAGATCCGGCCCCTGCTCGCCGGCGTGGAGCTTTTCGAGCCACTTCACGATCCCGGGCACGTGGCCGGCACCGACAACGACCAACAATCGATTTCCCTCAGCCTGAAAGACTTTCGCGGCGATGTACTGATCTCGTTCATCGATCAGGACCGCCTTGGCCGCCGGCAGGTAGTCGGCAAGCTCGCCCATCATGTTGTCCAGGGCGCCCTGGCTCTTGAGTGCCTCGATCTCTTCGGCCGAGAGCTTCTCGCGGCTGAATACCGAACCGAGCAGGGCGGCGAGCATTTTGTTCTTGCCCCAGAGGCCGGCCTTGGACCATGCCCGCCGGAGGGTGGTGTGAATCTGCCGGTCAACAAGACTGAAGGAAATCCCCTCTTCCTGTGCGACGGTGACCGCTGCCAGCATTTCCTCGCCGGGATTCACTCCCAGATCGGCGCCAATTCGCCTCTGGAAACTGGAAAGGACGAGATTGCCCAGGAGGAGAAAACCCTTGCGCTCCCGCAGCACTTTGTAGATGTTGAGGTTCTCCCAGCTGCTCTTCTCGGTGAGGGACTTGTGGCGCGCGGCATCGATCTCAACGCAGACCCGGTCCGGAGTCTCTTCCCTGATCACCGAAGCGACCTCGTCGACACTCTCGCGTGAAACGTGGGCTGTACCGAGCAGCGTGTATTCTCGTTCTCCGAATGAGATCCGGGTGGTGTTCTGTGAGGTGGTTTCCTGCATCTATATCCTCTTGTGCTAGGTTCTCTTCATGGCGCCGGCGTCCATGAATCGTTTCCGTAATCCTTCCTCGCCCGGATAGAGATCACGAGGCACGCTGCCGCCGCCCATGTGAAGGTGACCGCCGCCGGACCCGATACCTTCCAGCGCGCGCTTGATAATGACGTCGGCAGGACGGTCGGGGTCTTCGCTGCGGACCGACATCCTGTACTCCTCACGGTCGGGCTCCACCACAACGACGAAATTGAGTTCTCGCAGCCCCAGGAAGAAATCGGCAACGAGTGCCATGACCTCCTGCGTACATTCCTTGTTCAGCGGCACGTAACCAAAGTCTTCTGCAACGACGCACTCGTTGATGGCTTCCCGAAACAACCCGAGGTCCCGGACCGACAGGCTGTTCTTGAGGAGCCGCGTCCCGGTCTGCCAGTCGCCCCGAAAGAAGAGATCGGAGAAAGCCTCAATGTCGTACTTCGAGACCCCTCGCGTCATGAATCCGGTGTCCATCATCAAGCCCATCAGGAGCGCGGTGGCAACCGACCTGTCAATCTGGATCTGCGAGTCTCGGACGTACTGGTACACGATAGTGCAGCATGATCCCATGTCCTCGCGGATGTCATGGAACGGTGTTGGAGGCGGGGACGGAGGAACGTGGTGGTCTATGATGCCGATGACCTCCCCCGGGAGACCTGCGATATTGCTGTTCCCGACAAATCCGTCAACCACGACAATCTGCGCGTCGGCATCAATACCGGCCTGAGATGCGGATTGAATGGGAATCTCCAGGAGTTCAATTTCTTCGGCGAGAGAGTCGCTCTGGATTGCTCCACCGTAGCTGAGCACGGCTTGAATTCCGCGCGCACCAAGCAGGCAGGACAGAGCGTATGCGGCTCCCACCGCGTCGTGATCGGGAAAGTCGTGGGCCTGGATCACAACCTGCCGGTCGTAATCCAGTGTGGCGAGTAGATTGTCAAATGGACTCAATCGCCCTCCTCTTCGGCTTCCCCGGAACGATACGCATTGAGATGCCAGGTGGCAAGTCGTCGTTCCAGAAATCCGGGAGGGAGTAAGCTCTCCGCCTCGAGCAACGCGGCCTGTGCGGTCGCGGGCCGATCAAGCAACGCGAGCTGCGCAGCGATGTAGAAATACATCCGGCCCCTCATCGTAGCATTCTGTTCCTGCTGAATTTCTGAAAAGACGTAACCATCATTCGCCGGAATAAGGTAGTAGCGGGCCATGGTGTAGAATACGGCATCCCTTGGAAAGTGCGAGAGATTGTCCGTCAGCCGGCTCTCCGCAGCCTGGTCCTGTCCCCCCGACTTCAGGGACAGCGCGGCCATGAGGGCGTAATCCAGCCGCGTTTGATCGGCGCCGAATGCCTCCTCGTAGTAGGAGGCCGCTTCGCCGTGTCTGCCGGCAATGTAGAGAAGCGTCGCCGCCGGCGCATATGCGGGATAGTAATCGGGCCGCATCGCAAGACCGGTCTCGTAGTCGAGGAGAGCGCCGTTGAAGTTGCCGAGCGCATCCCGGGCGCGTGCTCGGAGGACATACGAGATGAACTGGGTGTCATCGAGCGCTAGTGCAGCGGAGAAGTCTGCCTCCGCGGCCGCAAACTGTCCTTGCTCAAGGTAGACACGACCCCGGTCCATGTAGTGCCACTGGTAGTCGGGGTTCAGCTCGATGGCCACCGAAAGATCGGCCGCCGCCCCGCTGAGTTCGCGCTGCATTGCCCGTGCGCGAGCCCGATCCGAGTAGGAGAACGGATAGTTCGATTCTGAGTCGATTACTACCGAAAGCTCCGCTTCCGCCGCCTCGTACTCCTCCTGGCGCAGGTAGACGTTGGCCAGCCCCATCCGTGCGACGAGGCTCTCGTCGTCCTCTTCCAGGGCCGCAGCAAACGAACTCGCGGCCGCGTCGTACTCCCGGTCCTGGAGCTGGAGTTCTCCAACGGAGGCAAGTGCTCGGGGGTTCGACGGATCAATCACGAGGAGGTCCTGCAGGATGGTCAGTTGCCGGGTCTGGTCGCCGGTTGCAGCGGCGACGAGCGACGAGAGAAACAGGGCCTCGATGTT
>DAOWMR010000143.1 GCA_030642995.1 Spirochaetales bacterium | reverse complement strand
GGTTGGTCCTCCTCCACCTCGAAGTTGTTGCTCGTCGGGAAGGGTGGTCAACGATGGTGCAAGAGCCGCCGCCGGCTCAATGCCGAGGATGTCCTCCTCCTCGATCTCCTCCTCGTCAACTTTCACCTCCCACTCATCGGGCTCCAGCAGTTCCTCGCCACCGAAACTCAGGAGCGGTATGGAGTCTGCATCGAGGGCTTCAACCTCTTCGACGGCGAGTTCTGGTTCCCCTTCTTCCTCATCCGGTCTGCTGAGTTCCCCGAAACGCACGAGGTTCCGCTCCCACGCAACCTGGTGCTCCTCGGCAAACGCATCCACCGCCTGCTCGTAGAGCTCCAGGCTCTCGTTGAGTGCCTCGATGTCCTCGGGATTCGCCCGGGAACCTTGCAGATTGATCAACTCGTCAACGGCGCGGATTGCCTTTTCCCGCTCACCTCCGTGCTGATGTGCGCCGGCAATCGCTGCGAGAATCCTCCCGTCACCCGGGTAAATATTCCGCAGCTCTTCGAGCATTGAAAGAGCATCGTTCTCGCGACCCTCGTCCACCTGGAACTGCGCTTTCAGCAGCAGCGCCTCGAGGTCCCCCGGCTTTCGGTCCAGGTACTTATCTACCTCGGCAAGCCCGGCAACGGTCTGCTGCCGCAGGCGGTACACCATGGCGCGATCCAGGATGTGCTCTGCATAGTCCGCGTTGATCCTCGCGATCGTTGCATAGCATTCGTCTGCCTTGGCATCCTGACCGGATCGGAAATACGCGTCGGCGAGAAGCCGGGTGGCTTCCAGGTGCCGATCGTCCTGCGCGAGAATGCGAAGCAGTACTTTTTCTGCGGCTTCTGTGCGACCGGACCGGACCAGGGACCGGCCCAATCGGATCTGCAGATCCAGGTTCCCGGTATCCAGCTCGGCAAGCTGCTGCAGCTCTTCAATCACGTTGCCCAAATCCGACTGCGTGTCCAGAAGCTGACCGAGATTCCCTGCGGCCTTGGAGTACGAAGGGTCATTCTCGAGTGCCTGCCGGTAGAAACGCATGGCTTCCCGGGTCTTTCCCTGGAGCGCGAAGTTGGTCGCAAGGTTGTTGTTGGCCCGGGGATTATCCGCGGAGACCGCCAGGACGTCGCGGAAGGTCTGTTCCGCTTCGTCGAATCGTTCCTGTTTCTGGTACACGATACCAAGGTTGTTCAGCGCTTCTCCCCAGCCGGGCCGGGATTTGAGAGACCGACGGTACGATTCCTCAGCTTCTTCCAGCTTGCCCTTGGCCTCAAGCGCCAATCCGAGATTGTATCGGAGCGTGGGGTGGTTTGGATCGATTGACAATCCCACGTTGAAGGTCTCGATTGCGTGATTTACATCGCCGCCCGCCTGGTAGAGCGTGCCCAGATTGTTGTAGGCAAGGACGAATCGCTCGTCAGCCTCCAGGGCCTGAAGATAGGCGGCGATCGCCAGATCAACGTGATTGAGGTCCTTGAGGATGTTGCCTTTGTTGTAGAGGATGTCGGGTCGATTGGAGTCGAGTTTCTCTGCCTGCCGGACCGCTGCGAGCGCATGTTTCAGCCGCACTTGTTGTCGGAGGATCACGGCCAGATTGTTGTACGCCTCCGCGCTCTTTGGGTCCAGCTCCAGGGCTCGCTTGAACAGCTTGATCGCGTCTGCGGGCTTATTGGTTCTGCCGGCAATGATACCCATGAGGATCGTCGCCGTGACGGAGTCGGGGTGCTCCTCCAGCATCTGCCGAACCAGCTTGCGCGCCGTTTCATAGTCCTGGAGCCGGAATGCGTTTCGGGCGCGAACCAGCAATTCCTGAACTTTTTCACTGATCATCTATAGACCCTTGCGGGACGGGCGGCTACTTCCGCCGAAAGGACCGTCGCGCTGTCCATACCTGCTGCGTCGTATGCACTGACGGCAAAATAGTAGAGGGTTCCATTCTCGAGTCCGGAAAGTGTGATTGCAGTTACCTGTCCAACATCTATTGGTGAGGGACCAAGGTCCCCGTCCGACCCGAAGTAACGGCCCGGTTGGATTCCATAGTACACCAAATATCCCTGGATATCTTCCTGAAGGGCCGGGGCCCAGCTCAGCTCAACCCAGCCGTCGTGCGGAACGGCGTCCAGCCCGACCGGCGGTTGCGGTGGAGGATCAGGGATATAGGTGATGTGAATCTCGGACAGGACCGGGGATTCGGCTGTTCGCAGGTCCGGGAGCAGTTCAGCACGGAGTTGCAGGAACCGCCCCACCCGCGCGGGGAAGATCGTATCATGGCCGACCGGGATCCACTCACCACCTACGCTGGTGGTACCTGACCGGGTGTTGGCCATACGGTAGTAGACGAACACATCCGTCATTGCCGGGGTGGAGGTGATCGCAGAGACTCCGGTTAGCATCGCACCCGGCGATCCCAGGTCAATCACTCCCGACTCGTAGATGCCGCCTGCCGGGTGGAACTGCGGGATGTCCGGATCGGGCTCAAATCGCCGGAGCAGACGAAACTCATCAATGGCGCCGGTGAACGACGGCGCAAGGTGAATCACTCCGGACGGGTAGACGGCGGTCCGCGGGAAGAAGACGCTCCCGTCCTCTCGCCCCGACTCGGAAACGTGCGTTACCGCCACAGTGCGGCCGTCAACGAGGTATTCCAGCCGTGCCGTCTCATCACTGAACCGCAACATGTGATGTGACCACCTGCGGGGGATCAATCCCGAGTCTCCCTCCAGGGTCACGGTGCATGCCGAACCGCCCGGCGGCACGAAGAAGTTGACGAGCGAAAACCGCAGACGCCGGTTATGGATATCTACCAGGAACTGCTGGGCCCGGAAATCCAGACGCCCATCCTCGCGACCGTTCCACTCCACGATACGCTCCCCCTGCGTGAGGGTGACGGGGTAGAGCCAAAACTCCAGCGTGAAACTTCCCCACTCGACTCCGGCCTCGAACAACTCCGAACTGACCGGCACTACTTCTACGGCGTCGGCCGAATCGTTCACGAGCAGACCGGCGGTTCCCGCACGACTCGTGGTGAAACTCAGTTCCGGGGATGTCGCCGACACGGCGAAGCGGCCCGCAGCGTCGGTCAGCGGCAGCGAGTCGAAATGCAGAAGCAACTCCGTGTCTGAATCGATCTCATGACGGTACGGCATGATCTGCAGGTCGTCACTGCCATACCGACCGCTGACGTGAACGAGCCGTTCGAGGAGCGTGGTTGATTCCCAGCCATCCTCGCCGCCGAGCACGATGGTCTGCTCACGGGCGCACACCACGTCAGGAGCGAGGAGAGAGATCAGGATGGCAAGGAGAGGGATGGTTCTTTTTCGCATCGTCCTTGTGTACTTTAGTATCGGCATCTATGGATAATCCATCAGCCTCCAAGCACGGTTCAACCCGTCCCCATCCCCGCGAGGCTGTGAAGCATTTCCCGACGGATCCTGGCGTCTATCTCATGCGCAACGCCGACAATGAGATCCTGTACGTCGGGAAGGCGAAGAACCTCCGCAGTCGCGTTCGATCTTACTTCAACAGAGACCAAGATGCAAAAACGTCAATACTCATGTCCAAGGTCGCGAGCGTGGAACACGTCGTGTGTCGGAATGAGTACGAGGCGCTTCTTCTCGAAAACAACCTCATCAAAGAGTGGAAACCGCGATACAACATCAATCTCAAGGACGGGAAGAGTTATCCCGTCATCAGAATTACGAATGAGAAGTACCCCCGCGTGTTCCGGACACGAAACATCGTCCAGGACGGCAGCAAGTACTTCGGGCCGTACGCAAGTGTCTACCAGCTCGACCGGTATCTGGAACTGATTGAGCGCCTCTTCCCTCTGCGCAAATGCCGGGGACCGATCCGGAAACGTGCCCACCCCTGTCTCTACTACCACATCGGCCGGTGCGCGGCCGTGTGCGCCGGAAAGACCGACCAGAAGGAGTACGCGCGACGGGTACGCGGCATCGAGAAACTGCTGAGCGGCGACGTGGACAACCTGATAGCCCAGCAGGAAAGAAAGATGAAGACAGCAGTGGCCGGGCTCAACTTTGAACAGGCGGCCTCCATCCGCGACACCATCGCGGCGATCCGAAACGTCAACGAAGAGCAGCGAGTCGTTGATTTTGAGTCGGATAATCGGGACTATCTCGGCTTCTTCATTCGAAACGAAGCACTCTCCCTCACCCTCTTCCACATGCGTTCCGGCAGGCTGGTCGGCTCGGAAAACTACCACAGCGAGGTGATTGCCGGCGAGGAGGAGTTCCTGCCCCAATTCCTCATCCAGTACTACAGCCAGGCGCGGGCAGTCCCGGAGAAACTGATCATCGGGTCCGGCGAGAACGTGGTCGAGGCAATTGCCCCATCGCTGGAGATCTTCTTCTCGTCTGAGTTGGATCGATCCGTATCCGTGACGGCTCCTGCCTCGGACCGTGATGCGTCGGTGGTCAGACTTGCGGCCGAAAACGCGCGGCAGGACTACCAGAAGCGCGTCCGCGATCACGGGAACACAGCGGCCCTCGAGGAACTACAGAGCATCCTTGGACTTCCGGCCCTCCCTCGTCGAATTGAAGGATTTGATATCGCGCAGGTCTCCGGCAAGCACCCGGTCGCATCAAGGGTGTCATTTGCCGACGGCCGACCCGACAAGGCCCGGTATCGCAAGTTCCACGTCAAGACACTCGGCGGGAAGATAGACGACTTCGCAGCCGTTCGGGAGGTGGTCGCCCGGCGCTACACCCGGTTGGTGAACGAGAAAAAACCGCTCCCCGATCTCATCCTGATTGACGGTGGGAAGGGTCAGCTCAGCTCAGCTGTCGCGGTCCTCCGTGCCCTCGATGTTGAAATCCCGGTCCTGGGACTCGCCAAGCGTGAGGAAGAGATCTTTCTCCCGGACAAGTCCGATCCAATTCGATTGCCGGAAGGGTCTGAGCCGCTGCGTATTCTTCAATTCGTCCGCGATGAGGCACACCGGTTTGCCACGACCTTCCGCGCCGATCTGCAGACAAAGGACTTCGCTCTCGAGACCCTGCAATCTGTTCCCGGCATCGGTCGGACGCGAAGCCGCAAACTGCTCGAGCGTTTCGGTTCGCTCGCGGCACTCGCCGACGCGGACACGGCGATCATAGCCGCAGAAACGCACATCAGCCTGCAGAAAGCGAGTGATGTGAAGGCGTCGGTGGAATCGGCGCGGGTTGCGCAGGAGGCCGCCGCGGCCAAACGCCTGAAACCGCGCCGGCGATAGACGATCTACTTCAGCCCCACCTGAATGATATCCTCGCCGGCCCTGATGCGCTCGAGGCTGGCCGGATTGGGAGCGGCGTCCAGCTTCAGGGTACAGGAAGCCGTGGACGCTCCGCTGAAGATGGTGTTTTCCATCTCCTCGACATTGATCCCGGAGCTTCGCAGTTCGTCGAGCACCCCGGCGAGGACGCCGACGTGGTTGTGATGCCGCACGACCAGACTCACGTCTTCCTCGCTCCGCGACCGAATATTCACGCAATTGAGCGGCTTGCCGACCTCCGCGTAGGCCCGAATGATCCGAACAACCTCCGCAGCGACTGCCTCGGCGGCCTGGGTGGTGGACGCACCGATGTGCGGCGTTGCTGCGGCCAACATGGAGGCAAGTTCACGGTCGGAGTAGTCAGCCTCTCCGCCCCCCGGTTCATCGGGGTAGACGTCCAGGCTCACCCGGAGGTTTCGGTTCTCTATTGCCCATCGGAGTGCGGCGGCGTCTACAATTTCGCCGCGGGAGGTATTGATGAAGATGGCTTCCTCACGCAACGCCCCAAACAGGTCGCGCCCGAAGAATCCGGCCGTTTCGCCGGTGGCTGCAAGATGAACCGTCACCGCATCGGCCGCCGCGACGGCCGCTTCGGGGGTTGGTGCGTAGTCGAGGCCAAGCTCTTCCGCACGCTCCTCGGTGAGGCTGCGAGACCAGGCTTTCACGGTCATCCCGAGCGCTTTGGCCCTGGCGGCGACGGCCAGCCCAATGGCGCCGAGGCCAATCACGGCCAGGGTGCGACCGAGAAGCCCGTGCGCCTTCTGGTATTCCTTCTTCCGCCAGCGCCCTCCGGCCATATCGGCCGTTGCCGCCGCGATCCTGCGGTCGGCCGCGATCAACAGGCCAATTGTCAACTCCGCGACTGCGGCGGTGTTTTTCCCCGGGCAGTTTGCTACGGCAATTCCACGGCGGCTGGCCGCGTCCATAGCAATGGTATTCACCCCGGCGCCGGCCCTGACAATCAACGCAAGATTCGGCGCTGCATCAATCGTGGCCGCGGTGACTTTGGTGGATCGAACGACAAGCACCTCGGCATTGCCGATGGAACCGGGCAGATCGTCGGCCGAGAGGTCCGCCTCAAATCGAACCGTAGCGCCCATGGCTTCGAGGTCGGCTACTGTTCTAGAGTCGAGTTTGTCCGCAATCAGAACGTTCAATGTCATACATACCCCCATGAGGCTCCTCGCCCGTTACCGCACGAGGACCAGATCATCTCCGTCATCCGCCATCAGTCGATCGTCCGCCGCAAGCCCGAGCGGTCGGACGAGGCGTTGTGAGTGGAACAGCAGCTGATAGATCATGAGATCCAACAGGCACTTGTGGATACCGGGCCGCTGGGACCGGAACAAGGCATCGTACTCGGTGAGCAGATGGATGGCAGTTTCTAACTCGGAAGCCTGGAACTTCTGCGCACCCCCGCGATACTCGGCCTGAATTCGTTTTCCACGGATATTCAATCGACTGAATGCCGTCTCAATGGAAACATCGTTATCCATGAGAAGCCGGAGCGCAAGGAGGCGTCGCAACTGAAAGACCAACCCGCCGACGACCTGGATGGGCGATGCATCGCCACTCGAGATCAGCTTGTCCAGCGCCGTCAGTGCCGACTCGAACGCAGCACCGGTGATGTGCCTGAACAGCGTGAACACGCTCTCCTCACGACTGTGATAAACAAAAGTCTCGATCTCTTCTACGTCGATAGAGCCGCCCGCTCCCACATAGGTGCATAACTTGTCGGCCTCGTTGCGAAGCTCCTGCGTGTTGTTCTCAACGACTTCAAGGAAGAGGTCGATGGCTTCAG
>DAOWMR010000117.1 GCA_030642995.1 Spirochaetales bacterium | reverse complement strand
GTATCCTCCAACATTGAGCAGAGCGGCGGATATGATGTGCTGTCCGGTGTGCTGCTGCATGAAGTCCCGGCGGTGCGCGCCGTCAATCACCCCGCTGACCGCATCGCCCACCGCAAGTTCGGGCTCGTCGCGCGAAGGGTCGGCAAGGATGTGCGAGATTCCATCACGGTCTTTTCGCACATGGACGACCGCACGTCCACTCAGCGTGCCTTTGTCGGCGGGTTGGCCTCCGCCTTCCGGGTAGAAGGCCGTCTGATCCAGCAAGACAACGGTCCGTCCGTCCTCCCGATCAACTCGATGAACACGGGCCGGGAACTCAAGAATGCCAGTGTCTTTGTAGTAGAGCTGCTCAGTCACGCCGCAATTATGCACATCTATCGGCGCACCCGCAAACAGAGTTTCGGTATAATCACGGGATGACACCGAAAACAGTTGTGATTACCGGCGCAACATCAGGTATTGGCAAAGCAACTGCAAAGGCGCTCGCCCTGGCGGGTCACCGCGTAGTCATCATCGCTCGGAGTGCCGAACGGGCGGTAAAGACCACCACTGAAATTGAGGCGGCGCTGCAGGCAAGCGGGAGCGCGGCCCCGCCGACCGATCGCCCGGGCGTTCGTACGATTGCGTGTGACCTGGCGTCAACGGCAAGTGTGCGGAGGGCCGCCACCGAACTCCACGAGACATGCCCGCGAATTGATGTGCTCATTAACAACGCGGGGTGTTGCTCTACCGGCGCCACGAGAGTGCCGACGGTCACGAACTCACCTTCGCCGTCAACCACCTGGGGCATTTCCTGCTCACAACACTTCTCATGGATCGGCTGAAGGAATCGACGCCGTCTCGTGTCGTGATTCTTGGATCAGTGGCGCACAAGGTCGGGAAAATCTGGTTTGACGATCTGCACTTAACGAGCAACTACCGGGTTTTTCGCGCGTACGCACAGAGCAAGCTGGCGAACATCCTGTTCACGCGGGAGTTTGCGCGGCGGCTGAACGGTGCCGGCGTTACCGTGAATGCCGTTGATCCCGGAGTGGTTGCCACACCCATAGCCGCGCCGGGCCGCGACAGCGTCTCTCTGGTCCGGGTGGTTTTTCAATCGCTGTTGTTGCCAATTCTCCGCACACCGGACAAGGCCGCAGCACCGGTGATTCATCTCGCCACTAGCCCCGATGTAGAAGGGGTGAGCGGTCGTTACTTCAAGGACGGTCGAGAGATAGAGCCGGCTCCGGCGGCGCTGGATGAGCAGACTGGAGCGCGACTGTGGGAGATGAGCGAGCAGTTGGTGGAGAATCCTGCTTGCAACGGCCACACGGCGCCACTATAGTGAAAATGTGCGCGAATTCACGACCTGTCGATCCTGTCACCGCAACATAGCTCCTGATTTCCGGTTCTGTCCCTACTGCGGGACCGAGCGTATTCGTCAGCATCAGTTCAGACGGCTCTTGGATCAATCGTTCGGTGATATGGACGGATCGGCGCAGAACTTCTCAATGCAGTGGCTTGTTCGTTTGGAGGAGCGCCTTCTCACGCTTGAGACCGATCTTGACAGCTTCCTCAGCCTGAGTTCAGGACCGCGCAGGTAGGCCGCCCGTAGGTGGCCCGTTCGCGAACGTCCTACAATTTCATGAATACGACAGTCGGCGCTGCCGAAAATGTAGAGAAGGGAGCGGCATCTTGAGACGACTCGTTCTAAGTGCGATTCTTGTGATTTGCAGCATTGCTGCCGGCGCGGAGGTTTCTTTCTCCGGGCTTGACCTTTCTGCCTCCAACAAACTGCTGTTTACGGCATCAACCGAGGCGCCGGAATGGGGTGAGTACACCACACTCTTTCTTGCCGACCTGGCCGCCGCCGGTGACGCAACGGCTTCAACGGAGAGAATTGCCGGTGGTGACACGTTGCGCAACGTGTCCATAGCCCAGCTCACGCATTTCCCTGAGGTACTGAGCTACCTGCCCGAGTTGAGAGCCGTCCAGATCCAGAATCGATACGGGCTCTTCCGCGGTGCGGCTTCAGACGGAGAGTTTGAGCCCGTCTCGGGGTTTGATCACTTTGTTGCAGGCGGCGAGGTTCCGAGCGGTCGGATCATTCCCACGGTCGGTTCTCCGGACGGGCGCTACCTCATTGTGCTGGAATCTGAATCGGCGGCTCACGGACGGGTGATGCTCATTGACACCATCGGTGGCGACCGGCATGTCGTGTCGGGCCGGGTTGAACTCTCAACCGCCGGACCGCCGGCGGCGTGGTCTCCCGACTCCCGGTTCTTCGTCTACGCTTCCGGCGGGGAGCTGTTCTACTACTCGATCACTCAAATGCGCAATGACCGGCTGCTCGGCGAGAGCTACCGACGAATTGGTGAGGGGACGTTGGCCAATGTTCGATGGGCGCCGGATGGATCGCTCTACTACGTGTCCGGCTCGCTCGTTTACCAGATCCTCGGCGCCGAGTTCTTTGCCCGTTCGCTCTATTCCGGATTGATCGGTGCCGGAACAATTGTTGGAAAGATCCCGTTTCCTTTTGACCCGAGCTTCGACAGCTTCTGGGTGGCCCCCGACGGCGACACCGCCCTGCTCAACAAGGGCGGCCGCAATCTTTTCGTCCTCTTCCTGAATACCGACGATTTTGTTGATGAGGGCCAGATCCTCGCCCTTCCGTCATTGTTCATGCCGCGAAACACCCGCGTTCGAACAGTGCTGTGGTCCACCAGCAACACCGTGACTGTCCTCGCCGGGAGTATTGAGTCCGGCAAGAGTGGTTCCACGGTCTTCCGGCTCAACATCGACAGCAATTCGTCTGCCATGAGCTTTGAACGGATCTCGGACGCTCTGGTGAGCGAGATAGCGCTCTCCACCGACGAACGGCTGGTTGCACTCGTGACAAACGACGCGGTCGTCGTTCGCAACTACGAATCGTGGCAGCAACTTCGTTCAATTCCCTTTGTGGATCCCCTCCATGCGGTTTGGATTGATGAGGAGAATCTCGTGGTAGGGTCCCGGGCAACCGTAGAACTCGTTCCCGCAATAGGCGGAGCGAGTTCCGTTCTGACCCTTGCACAAGCCGACGCGCATCTGTTCTCTGATACCGGAGAGGTGCTCGTTGAGGTGGCCGGTCGGAGCTTCTCATTCGACGGCGGCTGGCGGGAGACCGGAGAGATACCCGATCGGCGGCTTCAGGTGGTCTCGGACGAGTACCGGGTCTTCACCGAATCTCTGAGTTCGGGTAACTACCGCAACGTAGTCATGGTGCGACGAGCTCAGGGCGTTGGCACAAGCCGCCTCTTTGCGGTTCCGACGCTCACCTATGAACAGTTCCCGTCTGCGGACGAACCGGTGGATCTTTCATACTTCACCCATGGATCACGCATCCGCCGACGAGAGATTTCCTTCGTTTTCAATGCGGTAGACAGCGTTGAGGGCCTCACTGAGATCCTGACGACGCTTGCCGCCTATGACGTGACTGCAACATTCTTTGTGAACGGTGAGTTTATCCGGCGTCATCCGACTGCTCTGAAGGAAATTGCAGATGCCGGTCACGAGATTGGTTCGCTTTTTTTCTCGTACTTCGACATGGCAGATCGGCGCTATCTGATTACCGAGGAATTCATTCGGGCAGGTCTCGCTCGCAATGAGGACGACTATTTTGAGGCGACCGGGAATGAGCTTTCTCTGCTCTGGCACGCGCCCTACTACTTCGTCAGCGATGATATCAAGAGTGCGGGACAGAGCGCCAACTACATCTACGTCGGCCGTGATGTTGACAGTCTGGATTGGGTGCCCCGAAGGACGGATGAAGGCTTGTCGCAACTCTACTTCCCGGCCGGCGAATTGGTACAACGAATATTGGAAATCAAGCGGCCAGGGTCTATCGTTTCTATGCAGGTGGGTATCCCGGATTCTGCGAGAGGCGGGCGGGATGATTACCTGTTCCAACGGCTTGATATCCTCATCAATGGATTGCTTGATTCCGGGTACAAAGTCGTCCCGGTGTCGACGTTGATAGAGAATGCTCAGTAGCTTAAACCAAGAGGTTCCTGGAACGGTGAAGAGCGCTAAGAATCCGACCGGTGGTGGTCGATAGATAATCGAGGGAGGATGTATGTCCACACGAGCCAATCCGGTAAGCGCGTACAGGGAGACGTCGGTTCGAACTGCGAGTGGCGGCAAGATAATCGTTATGCTTTACGACGAAGCAATCAAGCAGCTTGACTCGGCCATCACGCTTCTGGAGACCGACACGAAAGAACTCGATCGTGTCAACAACGCCATTCTCAAGGCTCAGGACATCATCACCGAACTCATGGTTTCTCTTGATTTTGAGAAGGGTGGCGACATTGCCTCGAAACTCTTTGGGCTCTACCGGTTTTTCAACGATCAGCTCATGGAAGCCAATATCCAGAAGGATGCCTCACCGCTGCGGAGCGTGCGGCGCTTTCTTGGTGAACTTCGCGAGGCCTGGGCACAGATTCTGGGCAAAACCCACGTGCAGGGCAACATCGCCCCCGGCGTCAACATCGCGGGGTAATCATGCCTGCAACACTCTCTCAATCTGAAATAGAAGAACGGGTAGTTATCCTCCGTCGGTTTCGCGAGGCCCTTCTCCGCCGGCGGGAGCGCTTCAGCAGATATATCGAGATGCTCGAACGGCAGGCCCCGGGCGAGACCAGCACGGACCAGATTGAGATTCACGTTGAAATGGAGCAGGCAATCATCCACGAGATCGCCAGTTTTGAACAGGTCATTGAACCGCTGCAGCTCATGTACCGAGAGCACGATCCCGATGGCGCTGCGGATCTCCCGCATCTCAAGACGGCTTTCGAGCGAACTCGCAACCAGGTACTCCGTCACACTATTCGCAGCCGGGAACTTCTGAAACAGGAGATTAGCTCACTCCGGAGCGAAATCTCGAGCTTAAGGATCATGCGCCGGAACCAATCGCTCTACGCGATTCCCGAACCCACGGCAGTCGACATTTCCGCCTGACAGTACTCTGTCGACAGCATTCTGTCACAACGCTTCACACCGCCGGATTTTTTGTATATTCTTATGCATATCTTGAAATCCGGTTGCATAAATATTCGTATCAAGGAGCCATCGCCGCGATGAGTACGACCGCAGCATCTCTTTTCGTTGTCCCGGCTGAACTCGAAGCGGTTCTTCGGGAGACAGATATCATCCTGCCCGAGAGCCGGGCACATCTCTATGAGCTTGCATTCATGAGCGAGGAAAACGACTTCCTTGAGGTTGCCTATGAGGTTGAAGGACGAGGGACGGTTGTTGAGGCCACAGTCGCCCGGTGCAAGAACGGTGCTGCAGTCAACTACACGGAACCGTACATGCGTCGTCGTGATCCCGAGGCCATGGTCATCGCGGACGACCTGCCGACCGACAAGGTTCGCTACCAGGATCGATTCAAGAACGAGTTTGGTCCGGTTCGCGACGCGTCTTTCCAGTGGCTCCGCGAGCAGGAACGACTGATCGTACTTCCGTTCCTTTCCGGCGACAAGGATTCCGGCTGCGCGACGCTCCTGGTCGCCCCGGACAACGCGGGTTTTTTCGTGGCCGGCCTCGCCGATCTTCAAGGGTTTATTCCACGGGACCAGATTCCCCAGGCGTTCAAGCCCGAGGCAGTCATCTACCTGGTTCCTCCTTTCCGCCACACCTACTTCAATGGACAGCAGATTGTCGTCCACAATCGGTTGCCGGGGATGCACGAATTGTTCTCGTTCAATCTCTATCCAGGTCCAAGCGCAAAGAAAGGTGTGTACGGCATCCTGCTCAATATCGGCGAGCGGGAGGGTTGGACGACGCTCCATAGTTCGGCCGTGCGTCTGATCACACCGTACGACAACGAATTTGTGATCATGCACGAGGGCGCATCCGGCGGCGGAAAGAGTGAGATGACCCAGGCAATGCATCGTGAACTCGACGGACGGATCGTGCTCGGCGAGAATACGATCACTGGTGAACGACTGTACCTGGAGTTGATGGACACGTGTGAGCTTCATCCGATTACCGATGACATGGCCCTGGCCCATCCCGGCTTGCAGAAAGATACAACTCGTCTCGTCGTGAAGGACGCCGAAGCAGGTTGGTTCTTGCGGGTTGATCATCTGACCGAATACGGGACCGAGCCGTTCCTGGAGAAGCTGTGCATCAATCCCCCTGAGCCACTGATCTTTCTCAATCTGGATGGGAAGCCCGGATCAACAATCCTTCTCTGGGAACACGTCCTGGACGCGCCCGGGAAGCCCTGTCCCAACCCGCGCGTCATTATGCCCAGGGAGTTCATCCAGAACATTGTGAACGAATCCGTTCGCGTTGATGTTCGCAGTTTCGGTGTCCGAACACCTCCAAGCACTCGCGAAAATCCAAACTACGGCATCATTGGAATGCTGCACATCATCCCGCCGGCTCTCGCCTGGCTTTGGCGCCTCGTCTCGCCGCGAGGCCACTCAAACCCGAGCATCGTCTCAGCGGACGGATTGGGTAGCGAGGGAGTCGGTTCCTATTGGCCATTCGCAACCGGGACCAAGGTACGGCACGCCAACATTCTCCTGGAACTGATGGAGAATACGCCCGGGACACGCTACGTTCTGATTCCCAACCAGTACATCGGGGCATATCACGTGGGGTTCATGGCTGAGTGGATCACACGGGAGTACATGGCCCGGCGTGGCAGTTTGCGATTCCGACCCGGACAGCTTGTGGAGTCACGTTCGCCACTCCTGGGCTACACCCTGCCGAGTCTCCGCGTGAACGGGCAGGAGATGCCCCGAGGACTTCTTTGCGTACACGAGCAACTTGAAGTGGGGATTGAGGGATACGACGAGGGAGCTGAGATTCTGCACAAGTTCTTCCTCAATGAGCTCGATCAGTACGATACTCCGGATCTCAACCCCCTTGGCAAGAAGATTATTGATCTCTGCCGACGGAACGCCGGGGTGGGTGAGTACATGGACGCGCTCCCGCAGTAGTTTGCCCTGCGCGCGGCTGTTTCCGACTTGCCGTCCAGGCTGATACTATAGGCGCATGCAAGACCCGCTCTATCTGCTGGACGGCTACAGCCTGATCTACCGAAGCTACTTTGCTTTCATCCGTCGTCCCATGTTCAATCCCAAGGGCAAGAACTCGTCGGCCATATTCGGCTTCTTCCGGTCGCTTCTGCTCCTCCTTGGCGATCGTAAACCGAGCTACTTCGCAGTGGCGCTCGATTCTATCACGCCAACCTTCCGGCACGAGAAGTATCCGCCCTACAAAGCGACTCGCGAGAAGACACCCCAAGATTTGAGAGATGAGATCCCCGTCATCGAAGAGATTCTCAAAGCCCTCGGTGTCCCCACAATTCGGGTCAACGGATACGAAGCTGACGACGTGATGGCCACCCTCGCCATGCAGAGCAAGGCTGAAGGCAGGGCGTGTTCTATCATTACCAGTGACAAGGACCTTCTTCAGCTCGTTGACGGGCTGGTCCGGGTCCTGAAACCGGAATCCGGAGGCGGTTTCATCGAGATGGACCGAGAGGGTGTGATTGGCGCCTGGGGCGTGAAACCCGAGCAGATCCTCGATTATCTTTCGCTCGTCGGCGACACATCCGACAACATTCCCGGGGTGAAGGGGATTGGCGCCAAGACGGCAGCCGCACTGCTCTCCGAGCACCCGACCCTCAACGACATCTACGCGAACCTGGACTCCATCAAGAGCGAGAGTCAGCGGAAGAAACTCGCGGAAGGCAGGGAGAACGCATTTCTCAGCAAGGATCTCATCACTCTGGAAACCGCCGTCCCTCTCGACGTTGGACCGAGCGATTTGGCGCTCCCACCGTTGAATGGGTCGGCCGCGGCGCCGTTTTTTGTCGCGGAGGGCATGAAGAGCACGGTGAAGGAACTCATCGGGAGTGAGGACCACGGACGGGATGCGTCGGATCCGCTTGTTGTGCTTGCGGAGAGAGCAGCGTTGCGGCAACTATCAGGTGCCGTGGACAACCGCTCCGTGGATGAG
>DAOWMR010000230.1 GCA_030642995.1 Spirochaetales bacterium | reverse complement strand
GCATATGGTCTACGTGATTCATCAGTCGGGGCACAAAGGAGTCGGAAACAGCCTTGTGCTGTCCAACTCCAGCATAGACGAAACCACCGAGAA
Organism: Spirochaetales bacterium; assembly: GCA_030642995.1. Lineage (GTDB taxonomy): Bacteria > Spirochaetota > Spirochaetia > DSM-27196 > SLST01 > JAHOYX01. Next base: position 5,216 of record DAOWMR010000230.1, on the reverse strand, counting down.
TCCTGAGGGCCGAATCATCGGCCGTGTCGCGGGAACAAAGACGCCGAACGGTGTTCTCGAAGAGACAATCCACATGCGGGTGATGAAGAACCTGTTTCCGAAGCCAAAGGTCACAGGGCTCGGAAAATTGTTCAGGGACGGAACGAGGCTCTACGCGAAGCACGGCATCACAACGGCGCAGGACGGCGCCATGAACAAGCAGACACTCTTTCTGGCCAGGATTGCCTCCGCCCTGCGGTTCTTCAAGCTCGATATCGTTGCGTATTTCGCCATAGAATCGCTGGATGACTTTCTCACTCTGGATAAGATCAAGAACAAACGAAAGTACAAACACGGTTTCCGAGTGGGCGGCGCCAAGTTCTTTCTGGATGGTTCTCCCCAGGCCAAGACGGCCTGGCTCTCCAAGCCATACCACGTTCCCCCGGAGGGCGAGGACAAGAACTACCGGGGCTACCCTTCGCATGAGGGTAATGAGTTCGTCACGAGCGTCTACGAGGAGTGCCTCAAGCGCGATCTTCAGGTGCTGACCCACACCAACGGGGATCAGGCGTCAGAGCAATTGATTGACTGCTTTGAAGCTGCCCGCAGAAACACAAAGGTCACAACCGATGTGCGTCCGGTCATGATCCACGCTCAGACGGTGAGGGATGACCAACTGGATCGAATGAAACCGCTGAACATGATTCCATCCTTCTTTCAGGTCCACACGTTCTTCTGGGGCGACTGGCACATAAATTCGGTTCTGGGGAAGGAGCGGGCCTACCGAATTAGTCCCGCCCAGTCCGCCGTTGATCGAGGAATTGTGTACACGCTGCACCAGGACACGCCGGTAGTGCCGCCGGATATGATCTTCACACTCTGGTCATCGGTGAACAGAAAGACGCGCTCGGGCGAAATAATCGGACCGGATCAGCGCCTCAGCGTCATGGATGCGCTGAAGGGCATTACCATCAACGGCGCATACCAGTATTTCGAAGAGGATTCAAAAGGATCAATCACGGAAGGAAAACGAGCAGATTTTGTGATCCTGGACAAGAACCCCCTCTCAGTGGAAAAGGATGCGATCAAGGAGATCAAGGTCCTGGAGACGATCAAGGACGGCAAGGTTATTTACGCCAGGTAGTGGGGCCTAACCTTCCCGACCGGCCCCGTCAGACCCAGCCGCGGAGTCGACACGCAGTCGCAACTCGATCAATGGATATCATGTAGGCGGCCGTTCGCATGTCCACGTTTCGAACGTCGTGCAACTGGTGCACCGCGTGGAAGCTCTCGGTCATCCTGCGATCGAGTTGAGCGTGGACTTCATCGAGATCCCAGTAGTAGTTGTACGAGTTCTGAACCTGCTCGAAATATGAGACGGTGACACCCCCGGCATTCGCCAGGAAATCTGGAATAACGTAGATGCCGCGATCGTGGAGAATCACATCCGCATCCGGAGTCGTCGGGCCGTTTGCCAGCTCACAGATGATCTTTGCCTGGATCTTCTCGGCGTTCCGAAGGGTGATAGCATTCTCCAGTGCCGACGGGAACAACACGCCAACTGGCAACTCGAGCAACGCGGAGCGGTCTATCGGCTCCCCATCTGGGAATCCACTAATCGCCCCGGTGCGGAGCTTGTGTTCGACAAGAGCCTTCGGATCAAGCCCGGCCTCGTTATAGACTGCGCCGCTCGAATCAGAGGCTGCCGCGATCCTCAGACCGAGAATCTCTGCTCCGAGCAGTGCGGCGAATTGTCCGGCGTTGCCGAACCCCTGAATTGCCACGCAGGTCGTCGACGGGTCTATCTCGAGAACCTTGCATGCCTCGCGCACTGCGTAGATCCCGCCGCGGGCCGTGGCGTCGCCTCGTCCCTGGGATCCGCCGAGCTCCAAAGGTTTCCCGGTTATGACACCCGGGTGAGCCTCTCCGATGAGAGTCTCGTACTCATCCATCATCCACGCCATGATCTGGGGTGTGGTATACACATCGGGTGCAGGAACGTCCTTGGTGATCTTGAGGATCCGGCCAACCGCACGGATGTAACCGCGAGCGAGCCGTTCCTTTTCACCCTCTGTCATTTCCTTTGGATTGCACGTGATTCCGCCCTTTCCACCCCCAAGTGGAAGGTCAACGACTGCTGTCTTCCAGGTCATCCATGCCGCGAGCGCCCTGACTGTATCGACCGTTTCGTCGGGATGCCAGCGGAGTCCACCCTTGGTGGGACCCCTGGAGCTGTTCTACTGGACGCGATACCCCTTAAACACATGGGTGCTTTCATCATCCATTCGGACCGGGATGGTGACCACGAACTCCCGCATCGGCTCCCTGAGAAGCGCCTGCACGGAAGGATCAAGGCCAAGCAACTCGGCAGCCAGATCGAACTGTCGTTGCGCAATGGCAAATGGATTCAGATTCTCCAAGCTACTTATTCCCACCTCCAATTATGAAATCAGCACCGATCCGCCAAGTGGGACCGGAAGCATGATCAGTACACCCCGGTAATCCCGCCGATGATGAATATCGACGTCGCGACAAGGATGGACGCGATAAACGTCATCACGATCCCGGCCAAAGCCATGTCTTTGATCGCAAAGTAGCCGGCCGAGTACGGAATGACGTTCGTTGGGCTTGATGTCACCAGGATGAAAGCCATGGACGCGGTGAGTGCGGCCGGCAGAGCGATGGTGAGTGTCGGCACCCCGATGTTCTGTGCGAGCGCGATCATAATGGGAATGATGATAGTCCCGGTGACGGTGTTGCTCGAGAAGGCAATCTTCAGGAATGAGATGATGAGCACAACCAGGAATACCTGTGCGAAGGGAGGCACCTGCCCTATTCCACCAAGGAATACCACCGACAGCCAGTTTGCCGCCCCGGTCTGGTAGAGCATCATGCCGAGGGAGATACCCGTGACAACCAGCAGAATGCCGCTCCACGAGACCTCACGCTCGATCACTTTCCACGGAATCGTGTTGATTCCGGGGATGAAGAAGAGGCAGGCCGTCAGAAGAACAGGCATTGAAATGGGTATTCTCATGCCAAGAAGCCGTTCCAACAGCGGTGTGATGAGCCAGAGGGTCACGGTGAGCAGAAAGATCACGAGGGTGGTTTTCTCGGATCGATCCATCGGCTGCAGATGGTCAAACTCCTGTTGGAGTTCTTCCTTTGTCTTCTTGAGATGTTTCATCTCCGGCTTGAAGAACAGGAGCAGGACCAACCATGCCGGAATGAGGAGAAGGACTGCCGCCGGTACCCCGTACACCATCCACCCGGTGAAGGTGAGGTCAACGCCGGCCATCTCCTTGAGAAAACCGATCGCCAACGGGTTGGGCCCCGCCCCGGAAGGAGTTGCGATGCCGCCCACGGTCGGGCCCCAGCATGAAGCAATCATCAGCGCCTTGCCGAACTTGCTCTTCATGGGCGTGACACCCTCCTCCTGGAGGATGGACCGGGCAAGCGGCATGAGCATGGCTGCCACCGCCATATTGGTGATCCACATGGAGAGCAGCGCCCCGACTGTCAGGAAGCCCAGGATGATCATGGAGGTGGAATTGCCCGTCTTTGACAGCAGGAACACCGATATCCGACGCCCTAGCCCGGAATGCGTGATGAACGCTGAGAGAACGAGCACGCCGATGAAGAAGACAAAGATGTGATTTCCGAAGCCCATCTGGACCACGTTCTTGAAGGAATCAACTCGGAGAAGCGCCAAGAGAAAGACACTGAGCAACCCGGTTATGTGGAACGGCACGGCCTCGGTCATCCAGAGGATCAGTGCGAATATGAGCACGCCGAGGGCCGTTTGCGCCTGGGGCGACAGGATCGCATCACCGATGTCTGTGATGGATTCCGGAAGCGGCACAACGATGAAGACGACGGACACCACAACCGCCGCAAGAAAGATGATGAGCTTGGTGAGACTACTTGTCCCGGTCGTCTTGGTGAGCATGCCTCCCCCTATGCCGGATTTCCGACAGCTTCCCGCAGCAGATCTCCGACCAATCGGGGGCGCTCTGCTACACGAACTCCCACCGATTCCAATGCTTTGATCTTGCCCTTCACGGTTCCCGCTCCGCCGGAGACGATCGCCCCCGCGTGGCCCATCTTCTTTCCCTCCGGGGCTGTGCGTCCGCCCAGGAAGGCAACCAATGGCTTTGTAAATCGCCCGTCTCGGATGTACTCGGCGACCTCTTCTTCCATGGTGCCGCCGAGCTCGCCAATGACAACCACGGCGTCGGTCTCAGGATCTTGCTCGTAGTCCGGCAACATCTCGGCAAATCGTGTGCCTGGGACGGGATCGCCCCCAACGCCTATGAGAGTGGAAACGCCGAATCCGGCCCGAACGATCATGGCGGTCACCTCATTGGTCAGGGATCCGCTGCGAGTCATGACCCCGATCCGACCGGGCCTGTAGACCCGTTCTATCCAATAGGGAAAGAAACCCATCATGGCCGCACCGGGAGAGATCACCCCCGAGGTATTGGCACCAATGACTGTGGCCCCTTCGGAACGGGCAGCCTTGCGAATCTGAACCGTGTCGTGCAGCGGAATGCCGTCGGCAACCATCACAACCTTGCGGATACCGCTGTCGAGTGCCTCAAATACGGCATCCTTGGTAAACCGTGGCGGCACAAAGAGCATTGAGGCGTCAGCCTCGATCTTGGAAACGGCTCGGCGTACGGTGTGGAAGACAGGAATTCCTTCGACCGTCCGTCCTTCCTTTCCGGGGGTCACGCCACCCGTTATGACGGTTCCGAGATCCTTCATGTGCTTCGTCCAGAAGGCTCCCTCTTTGCCGGTAATACCCTGAACGAGCACTTTGGTTGTCTGGTCGATGAAAATGCTCATGCATCCCCCCTCGCAATGTACACGGCCCGACGAACCGCCTCTTCGGTGTCGAACAACGGAATGAGACCGGCCGCCTCAAGTGTCTTCACGGCTTCTTCCTCGTTGGTGCCGCGGATGCAAGTGACTATTGGCCGGTCAGGTTGCAGGGCTTCAATTGCCTCGACAATGCCCTGTGCCATCACGTCTGCCCGGGCAATCGTGCCAAAGGTCACGACGAGTATCACTTTGCTGTTGTTCGCCAGGCACAACTCCATGGCACGCTTTGCCCGCTTGTAGTTGGGGCCACCAAACTCCAGATAGTTCGCCACCGAACCGCCCTCGTCGTTGATAAGATCGTACACAGTGGTAGTGAGACCGGCGCCGGCGCACATCAGACTGATGTCGCCATC
>DAOWMR010000140.1 GCA_030642995.1 Spirochaetales bacterium | reverse complement strand
TCCAGTGCCCGACTCAGGTCGTCGGTCATGACCGCGGCATAGACCGCGATGGACCGGATCGTACTGTTGCCGGGAAAAGTGGCGACCGCCCGCTCCGCGGCCTCGTTCAGGGATTCGGGCCCGCCGCCGGCATCGAGGATGCCCACGCCGCGCTTGAGTACCGACAACATCTCATTGGCCTCGTCCGCCCTGTCTGCAAGCCACGGAACCATCGCCGCAGCCTCAGACAGCCGATCCTCGGCTATGAGGAGATCAAGTTGCTCCAACCCGAACATCAGATCGCGATCTCGACGCCGGGAGATGACACCGAGGGAGACAAGAGTTACCATACCGGCAAAGGCGATAACCGAGATACCAAGGATAAACACTTGCCGCCGGCGGCGAGTCATTTCACCGAATCTCGACGAATCGCATCCAGGACACCGTTCACAAACTTGTACGATTCATCGGTTCCGTACTCCTTGGCGATCGCAATAGCCTCGTCAATCGTTACCGAAGCAGGCACATCCTGTTGGAATAGAAGTGAGTATGTGGCCATCCGAAGGATTGCAAGATCAACCTTGGAAAGGCGAGCGATATCCCAGTGCTCCAGATGATCGCTGATCGCCGCATTCACATCGTCAACGTGTTCCAGAACACCCGCAATGATGAGACGCGCAAAGGCAAAGGTCTCTTCGCGGCCTTCGCGACGGTCCACCCATTCAAATCTCAGCAACTGCTCGTCAGTCACGTCGCTCACATCCCAGCTGTAGAGTGACTGCATGGCGATAATGCGGGCCTTCCGACGTGATCCCATTGCTCACCTACCAGGGAAGATTGTTCTCGAAGATGGTCATCTCCGCTTCCATACGGAGTTCCGCGACGAGTTCGTCCACCGCCACTCCAAGCGCCTCCTGTTCCATTTGCGCTGCGAGGTATTCACTGATCTGCCGGCGCACCGTTACGTTCTGGCCGGGCAGTATGGGGTCATCAAGTCCGAGAATCCGCGGCGCACGCTTATCGGTCATAAGCACGATGTGCAGGGCGACGTTGGACTCCAGGACCTCGCTCACGTCGCCGGTTTCAAGAGCAAAGACTGATTCGATGAAGGTTCTCCCGAGCAAGGCCTGGTTTCTCGCATCGTTTCGGAGGAGATAGCCAAAATCCGCCGCCGAGAACCCCGGATCGTCCAGAGAGCGCTGAGTTATGTCGTCAAAGGTTGCAGCGCCGTCACGGATCTCCCGTCGCAGAGCGGCAATCTGTGACCGACTTGCCTCTCTCTGGGCGTCCGACTTCCCGCGCAGATCAATGTAGATATGCCGAAAACTTGCCATGGCCGGATTCGTGAACGATGTTGCCTGCTCTTCGTACAACCGCTGAATCTCATCTTGCGACGGGGTGAGCATAGTCGCAAAAACCTCGGTCTTTTCCTGTCGCACGTATTTCAGCTTGATCAATTCATTTGTCACGTCCTCAACGTACTCGGTCCACGTAGAGCCGGTCTGCCGCTGAACCTGATCGCGGAACTGATCGTCGGTGAGGGCGGCGCCCAGCATCTGGCTCCACTGCTGACGCTGAAGTTCCAGATAACTGGAAATCTCCTGTTGCGTGACACGGACATTTGCCCTCGCAGCTGCCTGCAGAAGAAGCTCATCGTTCACAAGTGCGTCGAGAATTTGTCGCTTTTCCAGAACGGTCAGTTCACGTCCCAGTTGAGCCGCAAAGAGATCAATCTGGGCGCTGAGATTGCGCCGGCCGATATTCACTGTTTCCGTGAGGCGGACGATTGCTACCGGCATATCAAGGATCTGTGCCGACAATCCAAGAGCCGATAGCGAGAAGAGCGCTGCGATGGCAATTCGTTTCATATCTGACCCCTGTTTGGCGCGGCTACGCGGTCTGGAATGGTGCAAGGCGATCACGGAGCTTTTTGGTTCCGGCCAACTTTTCATCAAGCTCCAGTCCACGCTGAAGATAGGCCGTCGCGGTGACCGGATCCCCAATATCCAGGTAGAGCTCCGCAGATTTCTTCAGATAGAAGGCGATATCCTTCGCCGGCAGATCCAGATCAATGAGTCGATTGAGGTAGTCAATCACCTCACTCGCAGGCAATTGACTGGGCATTTTGAAGCAGACAAGTGTCCGCAGCCGCTCGGTCACGTCCAGAAAGAAGTGACGAAAGTAAGGCTGATCGTTCTCGAAATCCACGATGTCCAGCAGAAGCTCCACCGCCGGCTGGAATTTCAGCCGGTGTTCGTACTCCTCGGCCAGCAAAAACGCACAATCCATGTAATCTTCCCGGTCCAGATAGAGATCCAGACCGAAGCCTTCGTGCTCCATGAGACGATCATACAGATCGAGCGCCTGACCTTCACGGTGATGAAGCAGGTCAAAAAACACCAGCCGGGATTGGAGCGATTCATCCTCGGGTCTGCTGTTTAGAAACGCTCGATAACTAAACTTCAGTTCGGGCTGAAAGATGAAGTTGCGGCGATCGTACTCTTCACGTCGGAACGGATCCATGAGAGTTTCATAGGCAAGCAGGAGTCTCTGCATAATCCTTGGATCCGAATGATGCGGATTGACATCGGGATGAATCTCTTTTGCGCGTTTTCGGAATGCACGCTTGATTTCGTCCGATGAGGATGTGATATCGATATTCAATATTTCGTAATACGTTTTCAAAGCTCAGCTACCGGATGATCTCATCCCAGTATAGCCGCCAGAGTGAACCGAAGTCAATTTGAACGAACTATTGAATACGTAAACGTTTGCCGATTTCGGTGGCTTCAGCCGCCGAAGACAGGATTTCGGAGAATTTCAGGTACATACCTTCGCCTTCCATTGTTTTCATCAGCCGTTGCAGGCCCTTCGTCGCGCCAAGGCTCTGCTTCAGAACAAAGGCAAATGAGCGTTTGCCGGCTACCATCCCGGAACTCTTGAGAAACTCTCCGACCTTGTTCGGGATCTTGCCCCCGAAAGACGAAATGATCTCGGTGCCGACGGCAATGTATTCGTAAACCGTGAGTTTTACGTTCACGTCACGGGCTCCGTCCACAAGCTCAACCGTGTGGCCATGGGCTTCAATCCCGGAAGCGAGCGCCTTGGAAATTTCAAGGAGCCTATCCCGCTTGTCTTGCGAGACAAAGACGACTGCTACTCTCATTCCCGCCCCCTAGTCACAGCGACGACAGCCGGGAGAGCGTGACTATTCACCTTCCTGTGCCGTCTCTTCATCAGGTAAAGTCTCCAAATCAACCGGAGATTCCGGCGTCGCAGAGTCCTGCGCGGGAGCCGCGGAGCCCTCGGGAAGTACTATCGGCTCGTCCACCTTCCACCATTCAAGAACGCCGTGAGTCTCGCTCTCCAGCCGGCGGGCCGCCGCCTCAATATTGGCTGATTCCGGCGTGCGATTCACATATGCATACCCGGCAACGCTGATGAGGAAAATCGTCGCAATGATGGTGGTAGCCTTTGTCAGGATGTTTCCGGAACGATTACCGACCGGCGCGGCGCCGCCGCCCCCAAATATGCCACCGAGGCCTTCGCCCTGTTCGTCCTGCATCAGGACGATGATTACCAGCAGTACCGCGCTGATGATGAATGTAACCAGTAGAAATCCACTTAAGATCGTCATTTCGTTTCCTTAGTCGGCGTTCGACGCCGGTGAGATCAGTCGTTGAAGCGAGAAATCGGAAGAAATGTTTCCGCCTTCAACGATGCTCCCCCAACAAGGGCGCCATCGATATTTTCCATATTCATGAGGGCAGCAATGTTGCCCGGTTTTACCGAACCACCGTACTGCACGATCATGCTCAGAGCTGTATCGCTTCCGTAGGTTTCGGAAAACCACCTCCGAATATACTGATGTACTGCGTCGGCGTCTGCGGGCGTGGCCGTTTTCCCGGTCCCTATTGCCCAAACGGGTTCATATGCAATGGTCACCTGCTCCAGAGATCCGAGTTCAACCCCCGAGAGTCCGGCCTGCAGTTGGGTCCCCACGACACGTTCAACTTCTCCGGCTTCACGCTCATCCAGGGTTTCTCCAACGCAGAGAATGACTTCCATCCCTTCAGTGAGAGCCAATCGAACCTTCTGATTGATCAATTCGTCGCTCTCGTGGTACACGTGACGCCGCTCGGAATGCCCGATGATCACTACTCGCACGCCGAGGTCTTTCAGCATTCGGACGGAAATCTCCCCCGTATGAGCTCCCTCGAGCTCAGCGGCCATGTTCTGCGCACCGAGCAGTATTCCACTCCCGGTCAACGCCGCTCCCACGGCTGACAACGCGGTGAAAGGTGGCGCCACCATGAGCTTGTTCCGGGAGTGTTTCAGTCCATCGGCCAATTCCGTTGCCAGGGACACAGCCTCGGCAACGGTCTTGTACATCTTCCAGTTGCCCGCTACGTACGGTTGTCGCATATCTACTCCCTGCTTTCCAGCGCCGCAATTCCCGGCAGAGTTTTCCCTTCGAGAAACTCCAGCGAAGCGCCGCCGCCGGTGGATACATGGTCCATCTTCCCACTCAGTCCGAAGGCATTGACGGCAGCCACGGCATCACCACCGCCGACAACGGTTGTCCCGGCGCACTCAGCCACCAGTTTTGCGATCTCCAGGCTCCCTTTTGCAAATGCCTTGAACTCGAACACACCCATGGGCCCGTTCCAGACCACCGATCGGGCGCTGCGGATGGGAGCGGCCGCTGATTCAACTGACTTCGGACCAACGTCCATACCGATCATCCCGTCGGGTATGTCGATGCCGTCCACTGCCACCGGCGCGGCTGTTTCGGAAAATTCCGCGGCAACCACATGGTCCAGCGGAAGCAGAATCTTCACTCCGGACTTCTCCGCCAGCAGAAGGAGGCTCTTCGCGGTATCAAGGTACTCGTCTTCGCACAGGCTCTTGCCAATCCGGTGCCCCTGAGCCTTGAGGAAGGTGTAGGACATCCCGCCGCCAATAATCAGGGTATCGCACTTCGGGAGGAGGCTCTCGAGTACGCCAATCTTGCTGGAGACCTTTGCCCCACCGATGATGGCGACGAACGGTCGTTCGGGTGCGGTTACGAGAGGCTGGAAGAATCTCAGTTCTTTTTCGATAAGGAAGCCGGCGGCGGCAGGCAGGAGGTGCGCTACACCTTCAGTTGAAGCGTGAGCCCGGTGGGCAGTGCCGAACGCATCATTCACGTACAAATCACCCAGCCGAGCCAACTGCGCAGCGAAATCGGGATCGTTTGCTGTTTCAGCCGAGTGGAATCGAACGTTTTCAAGCATGAGGATTTCACCGGCGGTCAGATCATGCGAGAGCCGTTCGGCTTTCTCCCCGATGCAGTCCGGCGACATCTTGACCGGCTTGTCGAGCAGGATGGAAAGCTTGTCGGCAACAGGACTCAGACTCAGTGATGGATCAGGGGATCCCTTTGGACGGCCGAGATGGCTCATGAGAACGAGCCGTGCGCCACCGTCAAGGAGATGTCGCAGCGTGGGGAGACTTGCCTCAATCCGGGTGGCGTCCGTGACCTGGCCGTCCTTGAGCGGAACGTTGTAGTCAACACGGACCAACACACGCTTGCCGGCAACGTCAATACCCCGAATTGTCTTCAGTGGCATATGCCCTCCATGTCAGCGGTAAATCGGCGAGTAAATCGTTCCCGCATAATACAAAAGTCAAAGAGTTGATGTCAACGCAGAGCGCGTACTCTGTCGTACAACAGCGGATAGAGTGTGCCCGAGCTTCGCTCCACAATCGACTCACCGGGCAGCACCGCAGTGTCCCCGACTACTACTGCGTCCAGGAGCCCATCAACGCTCAGAATCCCCTCGGAAATCAGGTCGTCCAGTCGTGTGACTGTGATAGTACCGAGCACCGACTCTGCGTTGTAGGAGAATCCGATGGCGCCGGCCTCGGTCATTATCGCCTCCGGCGCCAGGACCGCCAGTTGGGCGCCTTCGTTAATGCCGTCCCGAACTCCCGCATCAATGACCACGCGCGCACCACGACGCCGAATGATCGTCGTCTGCAGGGGAAACAATCCGTCGATGCGACGTGAGAATGCCTCGAGCGCGTCAATGACCCGGTTTGGGCCAACGCGCGCAACGGAAATGGAAGTGACCGGGACTCCGGTACGTCCGACATAGACGGTTGCATCCAGTGCGAAAGTACGACGAGTGTCTGCAAATCGTAACAGTATGAAAAACTGCACATTCTGAGATCTAGCCTCGGCGAACGCGTTCGCAAAGTCCAGGGAGACCCCGCTTTGTCGAACATCCAGACGTTCCAAGCTCTGAAGATTCCTTGCGACGCTCTCCAGGAGTGACCTTTCCGCGAGCGGATAGGTCAGGGCAGCCGAGTCCGCGGCGAGAAAAACTGCAATGGATGTCTGTGATTTCGACAGGGTGAACTGATCAATATCCCACTGGAACGCCACGCTTTCCGACAGGGTGTTTTCGTAGATTGAAATGCGTCGATCGAGTTCAGGAGTTCCCCCGCCGGAGTTCGTGATTACCGCGAGTTCCTGAAGATATGTCGCGGTGTGTCCGAGCGTTTGGTGAAGCTCGGCGTATGCAAGACGCAGAGAGACATCAAACGGTGTCAAGCGAAGCGCCCGCTGGTAGAAAGAAAGTGCCTTGGAATAGAGATACCCATCAGCGAAGAGCTCTGCCTGCTCAACGACATAGGCTGCAAATTCAGCCCGGAGGGGCGCATCCATTGGATACTCCCTGATTGCCATGTTCTCGGAAACGAGCCGGATGATTTCGTTGTCGGGCTCGTACCGGAGCGCAGTTCGGAAGGAGTCCATGGCCTCCTCAATTCGCCCGGCACCAACAAGCGCTTGCCGCGAAGGAACCATATGCTCGCGTCCGTCCGCTCTCTTCTCAGCAACTCCTCAGTGGTCGCAATTGCCTCGGCGTATCGCCCGTCAAGAAGGGCCACTGTTGCCCGTATTTGTGGCGCCGAGGTGCTGTGCGCATCCAGTATCTGTGCCGTGCGGGCGTGGGCCGCTGCGCTCTCATTATCGCCACGTCGGATGTCGTATTCAGCAGCAAGGATGTGAGTTTCCGGTGCATTGGCGTGAGTTTCCAGTGCGATTTCCAGATATCTCTCCGCAGTTTCCAGATCACCGGATTGTTCGTGCACCAACACCAACGAGAGAAGGGCCTTTCGGTGTTCGGGCCGGATTCTGAGCGC
>DAOWMR010000367.1 GCA_030642995.1 Spirochaetales bacterium | reverse complement strand
CTTCGTGGAAGACGAGAAAGAGCCCGAGGACGAAGAACTTCCAGATCAGTTCCCTTACCTCAGTGCGCAGTGGAAACGCTACGAACACATCCTGAAACAGAGCCGGCATGTTGAACGAGATGTGCGCGCCTCGTTTCTCTACATGCAATTCTTCGAAGACGAGTTTCTCGGCATGTTCACCGTTCGGAAGTTGCGCCTGGATGTTCAGTACAGTGTGGAACGTGACCAGTTCTACGATCTCTTCCACCAGGTGCAGCGTAGTCTCCTGAACTACCGCACCGAGGCTGATCGGATTGCGGAAGGCACGTACACCAAGGAATACGAGGCGGAGATCCTGAAGCGCAAGGTGGAGATGCGACTGGCGGTGTTGGTGGAGCTGGACTGGTACTTCCGGAAGGTCAAACGCTTTGCGAGGTTCCTGCTCGAGGACATTGACGGCGACGGCCTGCTCTGCCAGAACCCTGATGAGAAACTCGATTATACCCGACTTGATCGGGAGACCGCGCTGCGCAACAAGACTGTTGCCGCGGGACTGGCCGAACTTCTTGCGCTGGCCGAAGAAGCAATAGAATATGTTGAGGTTCCTGAGTTCCAGCAACGCGCACTTTGACGCGTGCATTCAGGCGCATTACGAATAGTGCGACTCTATGCGCATGGCAATTCCGGGGTTCCGCTCCACGAAATCAGCTGCATCGTCCTTGGACAGGTAGAGAAGAGTTGCCGGTTCAGTGGCGCTGAACGTGAACCCGGACGATTCGTCCCGCAGGATACGATCGAGCATTCCAATCGCCCCGCCCCGCCCTATTCTTCCGACTTCCTCCCCATCTTTCGCCACAACCACCTCGCCTTCCTGCACGATGTAGAGCCCGGGAAGGGCATCTCCCTCAGCAACGATCGTGCTGTTTCCGGGAATTGCATGCGGCTGAAGGCAGGTCTCCATCCACATGCGCTGATAGTCGGTCAGCCTGGCAAAGGTCTTGCTCTCAACCAGGAGATTCCAGATGTTCTCGTCCCGGCTATCAATCACCCGCTGCAGGACTCGACCGAACTCAGTACCGGTCACGAAATTCACGAATCGATTCCGCGGAATGACCATTGCGTCGATTTCAGTATCCGCGACGATGTCCGCGGTCCTCGTGCTGTTGGTCAGCAGGGCTACCTCACCGAAGTACTCAAAGGCACCGAGTTGTTTCTGTCTCACGAGGTTGGCGGTCATGACGCTCGCATTGCCGCTCTCAATGATGTAGAAGTAGTCGCCGTGTGAGCCCTCTTCAATAATCTTGTCCCCTCGCTTGAAATGGCGACGTTCAATGATACTGAGGAACTCCTGAACCTTCTTGATCGGCAACGACTCAAAGAACTCCAGCCGTTTCAGGAGATCCAGCGCGCGGTAGGCATCTTCGTACCGAGACGGCTCGGTCTCGAAGTAGAGAGTGTTCTCAATACCAAAGGTCGCTCGTTGGAGTGAGCTCGCACCGATTGCGTCGAAATCCTTGTTGGCAATGTGGTAGACAACAGTTCGGGACTGCACGTCTTCCGGTAGGGAGGCCAGGAACTTCAGCGGGGTGTGTAGCGGTGGAATGCCGGATTCATGATAGATGACGTCGCTGTCCCACGGGAAGTTGCGGAGCTCGTCAAATCGGTCCCTTCCGATCACACCCTCCTGGAACATCTTCCCCTGAACCTCCGGGTCGCCCTGGTGGTCTGAAGAATAGACGAAGGACTTCCCCTGGAAGCTCAATCGAAATCCCATTGTCGGGATGGAGTGCAAGGCATAGGTGATGTCAAACTCACCGCCATGAATCATGACGGGTCTTCCAATGTAGATGGGCTGGAATGAGAACAGCTTGCGCAAATAGTCCGGGGACTCGCCGGAAAAGGCACTGTACTTGCGAAGGAAGCTCTCCATGACGGTCTTGGTCGTGTATATGGTAATCCGGCTCTCCTCCAGGATTTTCTGGAAGGTGCCTGCGTCATGATCGGCGTGGCAGTGAGTCAGGATAATCGAGTCAATGAACTTCGGATTGACGTTGGACTGCAGGAGCCATTCCGTGGAGTTCACCGGCGGGTCCACCATGATTCCGTTGTGATTCAGCCAGATGATGAACCCGGAGGTGTTGTCCGTCGGATCAAATCCGTGACTCGGCCCGAGGCACGTGACCCCAAACCGCGGGGGAATGAACGGCTCGGGCAGAGTCCGGCCGACATCAAACTTCGGCATATACTGGACGGTGCCTGGCACGCGCGCGACGATCCCGCCATCGTCATAGACCTCAAAATCGCCGTCATTCTCGGTGATCGTCACATTGCCTACGGACAGACGGCCGTCCTGAAACGGACGAAACCGGAACAGACTCTTGAGGTCCAGGTCACCGCGGAAAAAAGCGAGTTCGGGCCTGATGTCCGGAACAAAAACGTCATCGCCAATATCGATTGAGTCGTTCTGCAAATCAAAATCCCTGGGCCCAAAGACAGCTTCCTGGAGTGCCGTCGCAAGCGCCCGGGCTTGCTCCATGGTACCGCACAGGAGTAGTCGCTGCCGGCGAATGAAGAAGTGATAGTAGATCGGGAATTCCATGTCCGCGACATTGATTCCCTTGTTCCAGTTGAACATTGGGCGCGGCAGGACAAATATCTCCGGGACACCTTCCTCGGTGACGAGAGTGTCTTTGATCGTCTCCGGCGGTGCTCCGAACTGGATTCGACCGGCCGAAGTGGCGACAATGTAGCCACCGCGAGGCAATTCCTGATAACCGTAGTGCTCATTCATGGATCTCGCAACAGTATATGCCATCAATACTTCGCTTGCCAGTCGAGAATTTCATCGCTACAGTTAGCTCATGGTGTCCGTAGACTTGAACGTCATCGCCGCACATCTCGAAGGCCTCGAAGAGACAATCATTCACCGGTTGATTGATCGGGCACAGTTCCGCAGGAACCCTGCCGCCTACTCTCCCGGCGGCAGCGGATTCAACGATGCAGGAGACCGATGCCTCTTTGATCTGAGGTTACGGTACCAGGAGGAGATGGACGCCGTCTTCGGTCGGTTTGAGGTGCCGGAGGAACGCCCGTTCCATGCCGACTTGCAGGCGCCTCATCGAGAGGTCGCGCCGCCGGGCAGCCCTCTGGATCCTGCGGCAGCAGCGGCGGTCAATTGCATGCCTGCAATTGTCGCACGGTACCTGAGGTTTGTTCCGGCCCTGTGCGAATCCGGCGACGACGGGCAGTATGGATCGAGCGTGGAGCACGATGTGCTTGCCATCCAGGCCATCGGAAGCCGGGTCCACTACGGGGCCTTGCACGTTGCAGAGAGCAAGTACCGCACCAATCCGGCTGAGTATGTCACAGCGGCCGAGACCGCTGCGGCCGGCGATCAGACCGTCCTGATGAACCTGATCACCCGCACGGAAGTCGAAGAGCAAATCCTCCGGCGTGTATCTGAGAAAGTTAACTACGTTCAGGCGTCCCTCAATCCGGTCGTCCGCCGCCGAGTAGACCCGCAAGTCG
>DAOWMR010000525.1 GCA_030642995.1 Spirochaetales bacterium | reverse complement strand
TCCTCAAGCCATTCGACGGCGGCCCCGTCCAGATGACCCAGCAGCTTGTCCCGCACGCGCCGATGGTAGTCGTTCACCCAGACAATCTCCTCCGCCACAAGCAGGGAGGTATCAATGAGCGAGCTGTCGAAGGGACAGAGCGTAACCGTCTCGAACCCGAGGAATTCTCCGAAATCGGTACGGCCATCCTCGGTAACGACCACGAGGTTCTCTATTCGAACACCGTGACGCCCGGCGCGGTAGATCCCGGGCTCGTTGCTGATGAGCATCCCGGGCTCCAGTTTGACATCACTTGTCTTCTGATTGATCTGTTGCGGTCCCTCATGGACGCTCAGAAAAAAGCCCACGCCGTGTCCGGTTCCGTGCCCGTAGTTCATTCGCTCCCGCCAGAGAAACTGCCGGGCAATGGCATCAATCAAAGGCCCGGTTGTTCCAACCGGGAATCGGAGAGTCGCCAGAGCAATGTGCCCCTTGAGGACGAGCGTGTAGTCTTTCCGTTCTTCATCGGTCGGTTCGCCAAGGGTCACCGTCCGCGTGATGTCGGTGGTGCCGTCCAGGTACTGGCCGCCGGAATCCACCAGGTAGAGCCCGGCCGGTTCCAACAGGCTGTCGGACTCCTCGGTTGCCGAGTAGTGCACAATGGCGCCGTGACTTCGGTATCCCGAGATTGTCCTGAAACTCGGCGACACGAATCGATCACCCCGAGCTCTGAATTCTTCCAGCTTCATCTCCGCGCTGAGCTCTGTGACATCCTCTGTGGCAACCGCGCCGCTGAGCCAGTGCAGATAACGCACCATCGCCACGCCGTCGCGAATCATAACCTGCCGGATATGCTCCAACTCGGTGGAGTTCTTCCTTGCCTTCGCGCTCGTTGTCAGATTGAGCTGTTCGACCCGACGCACCTCTTCAGGGATCCTGTCCGCAACGGCCGCGCTCACTTGCGATGGGGAGAGCAGAACCGAACCGCCCAACGATCCGACTGCGTTCAGAAACTCCTCGTACGGGTAGAGCCTAACACCATCCGACTCCAATTCAGGGGCAACGTCCGGGCCGACCTTCTCCGCGTCGATGAACAACCGAACATCCGTGCGGCTCACGATCGCGTGGCATACCGCCACCGGGAGGTAGATCACGTCCGCTCCCCGAATGTTGAGCAGCCAGGCAATATCATCCAGTGTGGAGATCACGTGGTGTTCCACCCCGATTTCCTGCATTCTCCCCCGGATGGCGGAGAGTTTTTCGCCACGACTGGCGCCGGCGTATCGCGCGTCATAGACGTGGATAGGCAACCTGGGAAGGCGGGGTCTGTCTGTCCAGATCGATTCCAGAAGGTCTGCCGCCGGTTCGGCTGCGATGTCTTTATCGTGGAGGGCTGCGTCCAGCGCTCGCGCGGCGGAGAGCGACACGCACATCCCGTCAAACGCAACACGGTCTCCGGCCGTCAACTCGTCGGCAAGCCACTCCGGATACTCAGGAACATCCTGCTCGCCGGAACGGAAGAGCTCAATGCCTGTTCCCGCAAGAGCCTTCTCCGCGTGGAGGTAGTATCGAAAATCGGTCCAGAGGCCCGCCCGATCAGCCGTGACTACGACCGTACCGGCAGACCCGTCGAATCCGCTGATCCAGGCACGGGAACGCCAGTGCTCCGGCGAGTACTCGCTCTGATGAGGATCACTCGAG
>DAOWMR010000464.1 GCA_030642995.1 Spirochaetales bacterium | reverse complement strand
CTTACTGTAAGGGTAATACCATGCGTATGACAGTGAAGGGGCAGGTCACGATCCCGCTCGCAATCCGAAGGATCCTCGGGCTGAGCCCAGGAAGTGAGGTTGACTTCAAAGAGGAGCACGGCCGCGTCTACGTGGCCCGACATCACGTTCCTGATGAGGTCCGCGAACGTGTCGAAGAGTATCGGGGGCGGGCAGACACCGGCATGTCTACGGATGAGATCCTGTCGCTCACGAGGCAGGATCTGGATTGAAGCAACTCTTGATCGACTCATCAGTGCTACTGGACATCCTCACCGATGACCCGGAGTGGGCGGAACGCTCGGTAGCAACTCTGGCAGGTTACTCCTCGGATCACCAGCCTTGCATCAATGACATCATCTTCGCCGAGGTATCCGTCGGGTTTCGCAGGATCGAGGATCTGCGCGCAGCAGTGGCCGGACTGCAACTGGAACACCTCCCGACCCCCCACGAGGCGCTCTTCCTCGCTGGAAAGGCATTCTTGCTCTACCGCCGGCGCGGAGGCATCCGAACGCAACCGCTTCCCGATTTCTTCATCGGTGCACACGCCGCCGTGTCATCGCTCCCGCTCCTGACCAGAGATCCCGTACGAATCCGCACGGCGTTCCCGACTGTAGAGATTGTTCGTCCCTGAGTCGACTCCACGCCCTTGACTTCTGCCCACTAATGGACTATCCTGTCCATCAATGGATAATGCAGGACAACATAATCCGATAGTGGACACAAACACCCAGGAAGAGGTTCTGACCCTCTCCGAGATTGCGAGCTACCTCAAGGTCTCGGACAAGACAATTCTCCGGATGGCACAGTCCGGCGAGATTCCGTCGGCAAAGGTCTCCGGCCAGTGGCGCTTTCTGCGCAGTTTCATCAACGATTGGCTGGAAACGAAGATGTACCTGGCGAGCACCGAAAGCCTGCAGCGGGTCGTGAACACTGTCGAGGTGGTTATCCCGCTGAGCCGATTGGTATCACCGGAGCGGGTTCTCATGGATATCCAGCCCGGGCCCAAGGAAGAGATCCTGCGCCGGCTGGTGCGCCCGCTCGGTGAGGGCGGCGTTGTCCCGGATGTCGACGACTACTACGAGCGGCTTCTCCAGCGCGAGGAAATGGTGTCCACGGCTCTCGGACGGGGGATTGCGTTTCCACATGTTCGGCATCCGGATCAGGCCCCCGCTCAGTCTCCAACCATTGTGCTCGGCATTTGCCGGCCGGGAACCGACTTCGACTCGCTCGACGGAAACCCCACCCACGTGTTCGCACTGTGCTGTAGCTCGTCGGAGGCGATGCATCTGAGGCTCCTGGCGAAAGTAACGCTGTTGCTTCGGTCCGACGGCATGATGGACCGGCTGCGGAACGCGAACGATGCGAAAGAGGTCACACGGCATCTGATTGCCGCGGATTGGGAACTCTCCATATCACTCTAGGAAAAAGGAAGGGATATGAATCTGTTAGCTGTTGTCAAACCTGAATATGTGAGCGTGAAAGAGAAGCTCTCAAGCAAGGCGGATGCCTTGCGGCGAATTGCTGAGCTCGCAAAGCAATCGGCGGTGCTCGCGGAGGTGGATCCTGAATTGATCTACGACACGCTCCGGGATCGAGAGAAAATCGGATCAACTGGATTCGGCAACGGAATCGCAATTCCCCACTGCCGGTTTGCCGGCATCACCGATTTCGTGGTCGGTGTTCTGACGTTGGCGAATGGAATCGATTTTGACTCCGTGGACGGAAAGCCGGTTCGGATCGTGGCCTTCATTGTAGGGCCCGAATCCGAGACCCCCCGCCACTTGAAGCTGCTCTCTTCATTGTCAATCGCACTGTCTTCGGCGCCGACTCGAGCCGCGATACTCGCCGCCGCAACACCGGAATCGCTCATCCAGGCGCTTGGAGACGACACGGACGGACGCGTTGAGCCGGAGCAGCAGGTGGAGCGGAGGCTCTTCCAGATCGTTGTCCAGGACGAATCGATATTTGAGCGACTGCTCGAGGTGTTTGAAGGGATAGACGGCGCATCGGTGACTGTCATTGAGAGCAGGAACAGCGGGTCATACCTGGCCCGATTGCCCCTCTTTGCAAGTCTTCTCAGTGATGCGTCGAGCGGATTCAATCGAATCATCATCGCAACCGTTGGGCGGGCCATCTCAAACGAGGCGGTCCGAAGGATAGAGAGTGTCACCGGGCCACTCGACGAGCGAGACGATGTTCTGGTAGTGGTTCAAGACATCCACTATGCGGCCGGTGGGCTCTCGGTCTAGGCCGGACAGGTATCAGGATATGCAGAACTACGAAATTCTCCTAGTCATTCTTGGTGGTACGGCTGCGGTTGGTCTCTTTGTCGGAAAGGCAGTTCAACTCGCCAAACTCCCGAGCATTATTGGATACATGCTCTTGGGAGTTGCAGTAGGTCTCTCCGGGCTCAATCTGCTGAACGAGCAGGCCCTCACCCGGCTGACCTTCCTCACCGACATAGCACTGGG
>DAOWMR010000415.1 GCA_030642995.1 Spirochaetales bacterium | reverse complement strand
GATTTGACCGTTTCCTCTGGTTTATGGCCCTTACTCCCGAAGGAGAACTTGCCGGCCTCTCGTTGTGCACCAGCTACCCGGACATGGGCTGGGTAAGTACCCTGGGCGTTCGGCGGCCATACCCGAGGCCGGGGGCTCGCCAAGGCGCTCCTGAGACACAGTTTTGCCGAGCTTTATCGTCGTGGCCAACGAAGGATCGGGCTCGGCGTTGACGCAGAAAATCCGACCGGCGCAACAAATCTCTACGAGTCTGTCGGAATGCACCGGGACGTCACCGTTTCAATCTGGGAACTCGACCTGGGATAGGATCCGCTGTCAGACATCCGGTGCACTCGCCGCGCATTCGTCTGAAGCAACGGCGCCCGAGCCGCTGCTGGCGCGGAAAACAGGTGTCATGGTACACTCCCGAGTGTTCCAACGCGCGTCATGACACACGCAGCAAGCATCCAGGTCCACCGACAACCCACGAGGAGATATTGATGAGCGAAACCGAAAAAAAGAACACCTACGAAGCGCCACCCACGGCGGTGACTGCTCATACAATCACACTCAACGGCGACTCCGAGGCGTATCGGGCGGAAAGCGGTTGGTTGACCCTCTACAAACACGAGAAACCTGCAGCCGAGATGTTCCACGTCTTCTACGAGACAGAGGATCCGAACCGCGCGAGCCGGCCCATCACATTTGTTTTCAACGGCGGTCCCGGCGCGGCAAGTGCATACCTTCATGTTGGAGCGCTCGGACCGCGTCGAGTTGTCTTCGGCGAAACGGGTAGTCCGCCCCCGCCACCGGTGACGCTGGTTGACAATGCCGACACCTGGCTCGCATTCACCGATCTGGTGTTCATTGATCCAATTGGGACTGGATTCAGCCGGGCAATTCCGGATGAGACCGAGAGCGAATCCAAAGACTCACGGAAGACCGAGGATCCCATTGCGGAGAAATCCAAGGAGTACTGGAAAATCACTCGGGACCTTGAGTCGCTGGCGGAGTTCATCACTTCCTTCCTTTCGAAGCACCATCGGTGGGACTCCCCTGCCTTCATTGCCGGAGAAAGCTACGGCGGATTCCGCGTCGCGAAATTGGCCCGCCTCCTGCAGGAAAGCTACGGTGTTGGACTCAACGGCGCAATCCTTATTTCGCCTGCGCTCGAGTTTGCCCTGCTCGACGACTCAGACTACGACGTGCTTCCCTGGATTGATCGCATCCCATCCATGGCCGGAGCCGCGTTCCATCACGGCAGAGTCTCGTCCGGCGGACCTGAGCAGAGTGTGTCGGCCCTCATGAAATCGGCTGAGGAATTCGCGTCGGCAGAATTGACCACCATGCTCATCCGAGGGGCGGACCTGCCCGATTCAACGCGCCGCAAGACCTTGCGAAAACTCGGAACATACATTGGGCTTTCAGCAGAGGAGCTGAGCAAGACTGCCGGCCGGGTCACGGCACAACAGTTCTCGAGGCAACTTCTGCGGGACCGGGGAGTCGTTTGCGGCCTCTACGACGCGACCATCACCACGCCGGACCCTTTTCCCGGACGCGAGACCTATGAAGGCCCCGATCCAACACTCAGATCACTTGAACGGGTCTTCGCCGCCGGCATCAACGCCCATCTCAGACGCAGCCTTGAAGTGGACACCGAACGCCGATATCACCTCCTGAGCATGGAAGTGAACCGAAACTGGCAGGTGGACATTGAGCGTCATGCTCTTGAGAGTCAGATAGGCGCCACCGATGATCTCCGTTACAGCATGGCGCTGAATCCGCACATGAAAGTACGGATCACCCATGGCCTGTACGACCTGGTCACCCCCTACTTCGCAAGTAATCGAATAGCCAACCTCATGTACTTGAACGACAAGGTTGCCGACAATCTCTCGCTGGTCCACTATCGCGGCGGGCACATGTTCTACGCCTGGGCGGAATCCAGGAGTCGGTTCACGCAGGATGTTTCCGAGTTCTATTCCGGCGCGTCGTCCAGATTGAGATAAATTGCGATCTTGTCCACCCGGTGTTCAATGAGGCGACCGAGGGCCGCCACATACCCGCGCTCCTCAAGCCAAGAACGAACAAGCTCTTTCGCCAACGCAGCCGCCTCATCGACAGTGGTGACCTCGTCGGAGTCGACTGAACACCCCGATTTCACAAAATCGCGCAGGCCCAGGATCTCATTCCGCAGAACCGCGTAGTTCTCGTTGCGAACGTAATCGGTGATCTCATGATCTTTCAACCGTTGGTCAAGCGTCTGGACGAGAATCTCGAGCTCCTCCTCCAATGATTCCAGCTCAATTGTGAGGAGTTTCGCGAACTTTCTGCACAGAGCTGTCATCCAGCCTCCGAACGCTTGTGTAACAGAGTACACCCACTGTTCGGACGACGCAACTACTACGCTGGTCCAGCAACAGGTGGACAGTACACCGGCGCTGACGGGTCCACGCTGCGCAAGGTGATCGCCGCTTGGTTTGCAAAGACCTTGAATACCCTGAACTCTTCATTCTGGATTGCACCGTTGTCTTTGCTTCGGTCAATGCCGATTACCCCGACGGTCTTCCCGCGAAGTACCATCGGAGCGACAGCGAACGGGTTCAGCCCGATTTTCTTTGCTAACTCCCGGTTGATATGCGGTGACGATTCTGGATCCACAATATTGTACGGTTCCTGCAACATGGCAGAACGTGCCGTTAGTCCAGCCGTTTCCTCCAACGGAATCGTCACATTGAGACCACTGGAGACAGGCGAAGTCAGTGTGGAATCCGAGTATGTCTCCACGGCCGCGTCGGTGGTTGCCCGCTCCTTGACCATGAAGAGGTGAAGGGCACGGTCGGCACCGACGAGGTAGAGCAGCGCACGGTGGAGATTGAGGTGGGACAGAAGCTCGCCAAGAATGTTGTCTGCTACTTCCTC
>DAOWMR010000395.1 GCA_030642995.1 Spirochaetales bacterium | reverse complement strand
CGACTGGGGTAATGCGGCGAGCAGTGCCGCCTGCGCCCAACTCAGGTCCTCCACCGGCTTGCGGAAGTAGCGTCTTGATGCGTATGCGAAACCGTGTATCTGGTGGCCGAGCGGCACAATTCGCATGTAGTGGCGCAGCACTGCGTCGTGTCCATAGCCGGTAATCAGTGCGAAGGCAGTGATCGTTTCGGCAATCTTGTTCCGGAGGATTCGTGGCGCCGGGTCCTGCAGCCGAGCAACCTGCATGGCGATCGTGCTCGCCCCCTGGACGGTTTCGGTTCTCAGGTTGTTGATCACCGCGCGTCCAATTGACGTCAGGTCAATTCCGCGATGGCTGTAGAACCGCTTGTCCTCGGTGGCCAGCAGGGCGCGGGTAATCTTGGTCGGTAGTTCCTCCGGCATGTCCCAGAAGCCGAGTTGGTCGTACTCCTCCAGACCCTCCGTCAGAAACCGGCCGTGCCGGTCCTCAATGATGGGAGTCGGCGGCGGGTAGGCCAGGCGTGTCCGACTCTCAACGAAAAAGGCACCCCAGAGAAGCTGCGTCGAGAGCAGGGCCGTGGCGAGCATCGGCAGGGCGAACAGCTGCCGTCGGACAGTATCCGGCTGCCGTCGCGGACAGCCGGCGGTCGGGACGTTCGTCACGGGTCTTCCGGACCGCCTTACCGGATCCGCACGGTGGCGCCGGGGGAGTTGCCCCAGGTGCCGGGATCGTAGATTGCCTCGGCCCAAGCGGGAGGCAGCTGGAAATGGCCGGTGAACGTGGCTCGCTCTCTGAAATAGAAGTGGTACGTGCCGGCGGACAGCGTTTCGTAGTAGTAGGTCACCGAGTCATCCAGGAATCTGACATAGGTCGGTTGCCTGCTGAGCCGGCCGGACGGAACGGCGTCCGAACCGCTGGTATCCAGTTCCGGATTGAGCGCCTCGAAACCCGCTGCAAGCGGGACGTGGATTGCCACGTAATACCGTTGCTCGGGATTGGAAATCGTCACATGCTCTTCCACAAGCGCGTTCCGCTGCAGGTCTATGGGATCTGTGTCCACCTCAGTCCGTCGTACAACGCGACCGTTGGTCACAACCTGAAGCTCCCTGTTGACGACGAACCCATCGTTTCGCGCCTCGATTTCGGATGCCAGGAGATCGGGCCGATAGCGTGCCTCCAGAAAGAGCCATGGCTCGAACTCACCGCTGCCCTGCGTGATCGTCCCCGGCGCCTGCACATCCGACGACAACCCGGTTATGCTTCGATTGGCCGTCCGGAGCGTTTCCGTCTCGCGACCGAAGCGGAGCGTGAAACGGATGTTCGGCAGAACTCTTCGGTCCTGAAGCGATATCAGGTAGTTGAGGGTGTTCAGGACCTCAATGGTGTTCGCAGTTGACCCCCATCCACGGCCGTCGCCCTGGCGCAGCATGTAGTCGACCATGACGGGTATCCGATCATCGGTGGGATTCGTCATGGCGAGAGCCCGAATGACCGCCGCGATCGTCCGAACGTCGCTGGTCATCAGGTATCCTCCCCAGTGCCTCGATGCGTAGCTGAGACCGGAGAAGTACCGGGTCCCCGCCTCCAGCCGGAACGTCGTCGCGCCCCAGAGATGGTCCACGACACTCTGAACCCGGGACTGGCCGGCCTGGCCTTGCTCGGCAAAAGCCGTCACGAGGATCGCGGCCGAGTAGAGATTCTGGCTGGACGCCGCGGTCAGGAAATCCTGCCCGTAGGAGCTGTCGAACGCGCCCGCTCTGCCGAGGGCGGCGAGGGCCTCCACCCGCTCCTGAAAGCCGTAGTCTGATATCAGGTATCGATAGTCCGACCGCAACGTTTCGGCGAGTACGCGAACCGTTTGATCGTAGGTGGACGACGGCGTCTGCAGTCCGGCATCCCGAGCGAGTGTCATGGCGTCCAGCACCCACGAGGTCAGGGAGACGAGTCCGCGTCCTCCCGGGAACTGTGCGTAGAGCCCGCCGTTGGACCGGACGGTGTCCAGATAGGACAGGAACTCCTCCCATCTGCTCTGACTCACGGCGAACTGGCGGTCCCAGTCAGCCTCTTCCAGAACCATCTGGAGTTGCAGTACGGCCCGAATGCCGCTCACCCACTGTTCGGTGGTCTGTCGTGGAGTGTTGTCCACGAACCGCAGCCCTCCCAGGACGTAAATCACCTCCTCGTCAAGCGCCACCACAGCCTGCTGACGGAGTGTCCCCTCACGGAATCGCCCCTCCTCAACCGGGAACGGTGTCTGCACGCCTGCGGCCGAGCGGGTTACCGTGGCTCGCTGTTCGAGGAACACCCCGTCGGACACCGGCAAGATCATTTCAAAGGCATCGCTTACACCGTCGGAGACTCGTTCCACCCCAAGCGCTATGGTGACGGTTTCTTCGTCAATTCCTCCCGGAACGCTGAGGTCGAAGTACTGGTTGGAGGCCACGCCGCGGTCAAGCTGGATGGTTCTCCCGGCGGTCGTCGTACCGGATGCGAGTTGAACACCTTCGGTGCGTATCTCGACGCGGGCGGTCCCGGACGGGCCTTCAACGATTCGCGCTATGCCACCGGCGGAGAACTCGTCACCCGGTCTCACGAAACGCGGTAGCGCCGTCTGCATGATCACCGGCAGTCGCACGCTGACGAGTCCGGATGCCGTCCCGAACCGGCTGAAGCCGGATACCGCAACCGCGCGAACCGCGAAGTCCGTCAGGTTGTCCGGAAGATCGATGTCGACCCTGGCACGGCCGCCTGTCACCGCAATTTGCGGGTTGAAGTACGGGACGGTCTGGAAGTTGCGCCGTACCGTGGTTCGGTCAAGAATGCTCGATTCCTGATCCCCTTCCCAACCGCCACCGCCCGGGTTCTCCCGGAATGGGAGGTTGCCGACAACCTGATTCCGGGTGTCTCTGATGGTAATGGTCGACGTGACTGGATCGATGAACGCCTCAAGTGGCTCAATCGGCTTCTCCTCCGCAAGGCTGAGGACCGCGCGATCAACGAGCCAGAGCGCAACCTGTCCGTCCCGCGGGTTGCCGACGAAATCGGTGAGTTCTATCTCCATCTGGATTGTAGTCCCCGGCAGGTTTGTCTCCGGGTAGTCCAGATCCAGGAGTACCTCATGGTACACAGGGAGGACGTTCAGATAGGTAGT
>DAOWMR010000253.1 GCA_030642995.1 Spirochaetales bacterium | reverse complement strand
GCGCTTGAATCAACGCTCACAGAGGCGCTGGATCTGGTTCGCGATATTTTGACTCATGCCACTCTGGACAACGAGTCCCGTCTGTCGGAGCTGTGGAAGGAGCGAAAGAGTGAGCTCAGCGGCACAATCCTGCCCGCCGGCAGCGGTTTTGCTTCATTGCGGGCAAGTCGATCACTGTCCGACGCAGATCGTTACGAGGAAGAGTGGCAGGGCATCAATCAAGTGTTCTTTCTCAACGACCCGCCGTCCGAGTTGGTTCGCTCTCTGGTCACGATTGACGAAGGTGTTGTCCGGCGGGGAAATCTCACGGTCAACATAACAGCCGACCGGCGCGGAATTGCACAGGCCGTGCCGCTCGTTGATGACCTGATCAGGGCCTTGCCGTCCGGAGGCTGGGCCCGCCGCGTGGACGCCGAAGAATCAGGTCCGTATCCGGTACACGAGGCACTGATTGTGCCGTCGGATGTCGCGTACGTGGCAGCCGCGATTCCGGCATCGCGGCTCGGGAGTGAGGAGCATGTGCACGAACTCATCCTCGCTCATCTGCTCCGCACCGGGCATCTCTGGGAGACCATCCGCATGCAGGGCGGGGCCTACGGCGCGAATGCATCGGCGCGGGGAACCGACGCGGTGTTCGGGTTCTCGTCGTACCGGGATCCGCGGATTGTGGAGACAATTGACGCGTTCAGTGAGGGGTTGCGGAAATACGCGAACGAGACGGTTGAAGGCCGCGATCTGGAGTTGGCCCAGATCGGCGTGACGGGCCACCACATCAAGCCGATGTCGCCGGGTCAGAAGGGAATGATCGCGCTTCGCAGAACACTCTATGGCGTGACCGACCTCATGCGGCAGGAAAAACGGGACTCCATTCTTGCCGCTTCAGCGCATGATATCCGTAGAGCTGCCGAGCGGTTGCATGATACCATGAGTCGGGCGACCATCGCGGTCATGGCAGGCGGAGAGGCGGTGCAAACTGCGGCGAAGAAATATCCGGCTCTGGCCGCCAACCGGACAATTGTGCCGGTGTAAGGGGGAATGACGTGAATCCGAGAAAACCCAAAGTCCTGGTGCTCGTTATCTTTGCGGTTCTGGTTGCCGCCCTTCCGGCGGCCGCGCAGTCGGAGGAAGGGATCACCGAGGATCCGGCGCTGTATGCGGTTGGCGCGCTCGGTGCATCAAATCTCTACACATCGTACTTCCTCCTGGGCACCCTCGCGGACGGGTATGCAACGGCGGCATACACCGCCCAGTTCGCAGACGAGCTCGCGCGAGACGTCATCGGTCTCAACGAATCGTCAATCGAGGTGCTCGAGCAGTTGCTGCGAGAGTCGTCGCTCGCCGGAGCCGATAAAGCGCTGGTCGAGGACATGATCACGGCTCACGAACTGTTGGTGGATCAAGCCTGGGGCCTG
This sequence comes from Spirochaetales bacterium, assembly GCA_030642995.1. Lineage (GTDB taxonomy): Bacteria > Spirochaetota > Spirochaetia > DSM-27196 > SLST01 > JAHOYX01. The sequence goes on along the minus strand of DAOWMR010000253.1, from coordinate 3,493 downwards.
TTGGCCTACGTGGAGGATTCCTCCAACACCGAGCAGTGGTTCCGGTATCGACGACAGGCGTGGGAACTCATATCGGTGTTGCTGGACATTCAGTGATCACGTCGCTCGGTCGGCCGAGCATGAATCGACACTACACCCTTCTCGGGCTGACCGAGAGCCCATCGCTCTCAGACCTCAAGGCAGCCTACCACCGGCTGGCCAAGCGCAACCATCCCGATCTGTTTCCCGACGCAGAGCGACGCCGGCAGCAGCTGAGGATGATGCGTGTGAACGAGGCCTACATGTCGGTCATGTCCGATGTTGTGACCAGGAGTCAGGGCGAGAGCAGCGCAAACCCCGGAGCGGTCGACTCGGACGATCGAGTTGCAACCCCCGAGCCGTCGAGCGATTCGCGAGCCGTCGGAACACCGCGTGATCCCGCGTACAGCTACTACAAGGCCGGATTTCGATATTACAACCTCGGCGCCACCGAGCTCTTTCGAAAAGAGGCGTCGAAAATCCGCCGGTACCTGATCACCACCGGCACGGCAGATGGGTACATTCTCCGCCTTGCCCTTCGGGCTCTGCACTATTTCGAACGTTCGTACAGTTACTTCCTGGTAGTCGTGGATCAGTACGAGGAGAGTCCGTGGAGTCACGATGCCCGGTACAAGCTTCGCCGACTGGAGAAGTTCAGTGCAATCTATCAGCGGATTTGCGAGAATCTCGCTCACCGCTCATCCACGTTGACAGAGGGAAAGCATCCTCATAGACTCCGGGACTATCTATGCGAACCGAACCTGTGAAGTCCGCGGGGTTCCTTCTCGTTTTTCTGGCCGGCGTTGTCCTGGTAACCAGTTGTTCGATAAACCAGCTCGCGGTCAATGCCGTTGCCAACGTACTGAGCGGGGATGGCGGCGGATCCACCTTCACAACCGACGATGACCCCGAGCTCGTTGGAGCGTCGCTTCCTTTTGCGCTGAAGATGTATGAGACTATTCTCCAGCAATCACCGGATCACGAGGGGTTGCTCCTCGCCACCGGCAGCGGCTTCATCTCCTACGCGAATGCCTTCGTGGCGACCCCGGCGAGCATGATGCCGTTTGAACAGTGGGAGAAACAGCAGGCCGATCAGATTCGGGCCAAGAAACTCTATCTCCGCGGGCGCGACTACCTGATTCATGCCCTGGACGTGCGCTACCCCGGTTTCGCCGACGTACTTGAATCCACCGAACCGGATGCTGCCGAGCAACTCCAGATTTTCCTGGGAGAGATGGACATCGATGATGTTCCCTATCTCTACTGGATCGGAGCAGGGTGGGTTGCAGCATTTTCGCTGGATGCCTTTGATCTGGAATTGGCTTTCACCGTCACAAAGGCGCAGGCCTTGATGCTTCGAGCGCTGGAGCTTGACGAGGCGTACAGCGACGGCGCCATTCACGATTTCCTCGTGCAGTACTACGCATCGCTTCCTCCATCCATGGGGGGTGACAAGGAGAAGGCTGAGTTCCATCACCAACGGGCATTGGAACTTGCCGACGGCAGACTCGCGGGGCCCTACGTGAGCTATGCGGAATCGGTTGTCCTCCCGCGACAGGCCACCGTTGAAATGGGTGAGGACCTCGATGTTTACGCTGCTGCGCTCCAGGCCATCGCCGATGAGTTCGTTGCCCTCATGGAGCAGGCCCTCGCGGTTGATCCTGACGCCTATCCTGACGCACGGCTCATCAATGTTCTGACGCAGAGGAAAGCCCGCTGGTATCTTGAACACTTGGACGAGTTCTTCCTGCTCGATTTTGATACCGAGGGAGATGCATTTTGACAACACGCCGCCGGACAATCCTTTTCATCCTTGCGTTTTTCGTCGCCGCTGTCGGCCCGGCGTTTGGCATCACCATAAAGCTGGCCAGTGTTGCCCCGGAGCAGTCGCCGTGGGGCGCGGCTCTGAATCAGATGGCGCTTGACTGGGCTCGGATCTCAAACGGCCGGGTGCGGGTGCAGGTATTTCACAATGCCATTGCCGGGGAAGAAAGCGATGTCTTGCGGAAGATCCGCATCGGCCAGCTGCAGGCCGGGGTGTTTACGAGCTCGGGGATGAAGCAGATTGTTCCGGAAGTATTCTCGGTCAGCGTCCCGTTCATGATCCGTTCGGAGGAACAGCTTGACTATGTCATGGAACGGATCACGCCGGATCTCGAGGAGAGCTTCCGGGAAGCACGGCTTCACGTGCTGGCATGGTCGCGTGCCGGGTGGGTTCATTTCTTTTCCCGGGATCCGGTGACCTATCCGGATGATTTGAAGGTCCAGCGCCTGGCATCCGATCCCAACGATCTGGAGCTCCAACAGGCATTCAAGCTCATGGGGTATACGCCCATTCCCATGCCAACGCCGGAGTTGCTCACATCGCTGAACAGCGGTCTCGTGGACGCGTTCTACACCTCACCGCTCGTGGCCGGAGGGTATCAGTGGTTTGGTCTGGCTCCTCACATGCTGGATCTGAAGGTTGCACCGTTTCTCGGGGCCATCATTATTTCGGATGCCGCATGGCGCCGAATCCCCAACAACATCAAGGACGAATTGATAGCCGCCGCCCGACGAGTCGCCGCCCAGATTGACGAAGAAGTTCGCGTGCTCGAGGCGGAAGCCGTTGAGTCCATGCAACTCTACGGTCTTGAGGTGATGCACCTCACGCCGGCAATTGAAGAGGCGTGGATAGAGGATATCGCCGGGTACGAGAACGCCATGCTGGACCTGTTTGATCCGGAAATGACGCAGCGTATTCGCGATATTCTGAACGATTTCGAGCGGCGATAGGCATGGCGGGCAGGATCACCACGCGCAATGCGTTGCGACATTTGGAGGAGTGGGCAGCTGTCGCGAGCCTGCTCCTCCTGGGTTTCCTGCCTCTCGTTGAGATTGTTGTTCGGGCCGTCGTGCGTGGCGGGATCCCCGGATACAACGGATATTTGGCACATCTGGTGGTAGCTGCCGCTTTTCTCGGAGGCATGATCACCGCCCGCGAGGGACGGCACCTGGCAATTCGGATTGCAGTCGACTCACTCCCCGAACGGCTCAAAGCAGCAACAACCACAGGCACCGCTTTCCTCTCAACGACCATCACGACGGGATTTTTCTGGGCCTCGGTGTCGTTTGTAGCAATCGGCTTTGAACCCGGAGTGCTCGTCGGGTTCGTTCCGATTCAAGTCTTCGCGGCGGTCATTCCGCTCGGTTTTCTGGTGATGGGGGCGCGGTTTCTTTTGCGAGCGCCAGGCACGGGTGGTCGGCTGGTTGCGTTCATCGGTGTCTTGCTCGGCACCGTGATCGGGTTCTCGGCGATCGCAAACATCGTCTACGTTTACGCGCTCAACGTTCCGTTCTGGGTGGACACCCTCTACACGGCCTGGTACTCGGTCATGGCCGTCATTGGGGTGCCGCTCCTGGTGATTCTCATCGTGGCCGCATTCGCCGGTGTGCCGCTCTTTGTTGTGCTTGGGGGTGTAGCCCTTCTTCTCTT